>CAZFTZ010000071.1:0-75049 GCA_964521875.1 uncultured Cellulomonas sp.
TCACGATCGACGCCATACTCGCCGGCTGGGGAGTCATAGAGCATCCGCGGACCACGGCTGCGGCGCTCAGACGACCGCCGCAGCCCGCAGCGTAATCTGCTGTCAGAAGCGTACGGTTCCCTGCACCGCGAACGTACGGCCTGGAAGCACCTGCGCATAGAACGCGTTAGGGTGCCCGACGACGTCGTTCTCGAAACCCTTCACGATCCGGTCCGTGAGGTTCTTGCCGATCACCGCCACCTCCCACGAACCGAGCGCGCTGCCGAGCGCGAGCCGCAGATTGACCTTGGCGTAACCGCCCTGAAACGCGCGCCGATCATTATCGGGCGCGAGATAGTGGCTGTCCGAATAGACCGCTTCGCCATGGGCCGAAGCGCGCAGGCTCGCGCCCACGGCGCGCGCATAGTCGATTTCGAGCGAGCCGGCCCACTCCGGCGCGAACGGCAACGACTGACCGGACAGGTCCTGGAAGCCGCCGACGCAACCGGCCTCAGCCGTCTGCCCCGTGCGGCACGGACCGGTGAGGAACGTGCCATACCGGGAATCGAGGTAGGCCATGTTCGCGCCGAGTGTCAGGCCCTCGGTGGCGCGCCAGCGCATATCGAGCTCCACGCCATCGACGTCGGCCGAGCCGGCGTTGGTGACCACGAAAGTGACGCCGTTGAACTGCGAGACCTGCAGATCCTCGAACTCGGACGTGTAGGCGGCAATGTTCAGTGCCAGGCGGTTGGAGAACAATCGCATCTTCGCGCCGGCTTCGAACGAGCGGGCGGTCTCCGGGCCGAACTCCCAGGCGGTCAGATCACCCGTGCCATTCAACGGGTTGAATCCGCCGCCCTTCGTACCGCGCGTGTAGGATCCATAGAGCATCACCGCGCTGGTCAGGTCGTACTGCACACTGAAGCTCGGACTCCAGTTCTTTTCGGTGCGCTCGGTCGGTGTGATGGTGTGATTCGCCCAACCGCCGACGACGCGAGCGATGAGCAGGTCGAATGGATTCGTGTTCGGCGCGCTGCCGTCGAACGTCGTGATCGTGAGGCCGCTGGAAGCCTCCTTCTTCTCGTGTGTGTAGCGCACACCCGCGTTCGCTCTGAAGCGGCTGGTGACGTTCCACGTGCCGCGCAGGAACCCGGAGAGCGTTCTCTGGTCCTGCCTCCAGCGTGCAGGAGCGCAAAATGCCGCCGGCAATCCGGGGCCGGGAACGGCTGCGAACTGCACGCAGGGAATCCAGTCGAGAAAGCCCACGTCCGCTGACTGGTAGTAGCCGCCGCCGAGAAATTCGAACGTCTCGCCCACGGGCGAGGCGAGCCGCAGCTCCTCGCTGAGCTGCTCGTAATCGGAGCCAACGCGCAGGGAGATGACGGAGAGCGGCGAGGGTTGGTGGTCAGCGTCCGTTCCCTGCTCGTACTCGAGGCGACCGTATGCCGTGATGGAGGTCAGCGTCCAATCGCCTAGCGCGTAGTCGATCGTCGCCGTGAAGTTGGCAGAATCGAGATCGTTGTATTCCTCGTTGCCCGGAAGCCCCCTCGCATCGGCGGACTTGCTGAGCGAATCGAGTTCGAGACTCAGGTTTGGATCGAACGTGCGCGCCCCGGCAAGTTGCGTCGGCGTCAGCTGCGACACAGCGAGCGTGTTGCCCGTCTGTCGCGACTGCGCGTACTCCGCCTTGAGCAGCACCGTCAGATCGTTGGTCGGTTTCCATTGCAGACTGCCGCGAACGGCCGCATCTCTGATTCTGGTCTCGTCGCCACCGGTGTATGTATTACGCAGATAACCGTCGGTGCCGGCGCCGCGCGCCGCGAGCCGACCGGAAAGGCGCTCGCCGAGCGGTCCTGAGAGGATCGCGGTTGCAGCATATTCGCCGTTCTCGCCGTACAACGCGCTCACCGAGCCTTCGAATTCCTGCGTGGGCCGCGCAGTCGTGATGTTGACGGCGCCGGCGGTGGTGTTCTTGCCGAGGATTACGCTCTGCGGCCCTTTCAGGACCTCGACGCGCTCGATGTCCAGGAACGGCGCCTGAAACAACCGCTCGCGTCCGGCATAGACACCGTCGATGAAGAGCCCGACCGACTGTTCGAACCCCTGATTGCTCGCGCCCGAGCCGATGGAGCGGATGTAGATGCCCGATTGCGCCGGCGACTGCTGGATCTGAAAACCGGGCATCGTGGTCGCGACCTCCTCGAGATTGCGCACGCTCATGCGCTGGATGTTGTCTCCGCTCACGACTGCGATCGCGATCGGCACGTTCTCGAGCCCCTCCGGCCGCTTCTGTGCGGTGACCATGATGGTCTCGAGCTCCAGAGACTGCGCGGCCGGCTCCTCCGCAACACTCGTGCAAGTGCAACAGACGAGGGCCGCAGCGCTGCCGCCGCGAGCCAACGCGCGCATGACCTTCGGGTTCATCGGGTATTCTCCAAGTGGCGCTGTTCGAGGATTGGATCACGGGCGGCAGGGCCCAGGGTCGGCTCGTGCCCCCACAGGCTGATCGCGTCGTAGGTCTGCACTTGCCACTGCGCGCCGATTGACACGCCCTGGCAGCCGAGCTCGATATCGATGCCCGCCGGCGTCGTTACGTAGAACGAGAGCATCCGATCGTTGGAATGACGTCCCAGATGTCGCTTCATCGTGTAGCCGAGCCGCATCAAGCGGTTGTAGGCGTGAATGACCTCATCGACAGAGGACACTTCGATCATGAGGTGATCGAGGCGCCGCGGACCGGGGAGCGGTGCGAGGGCGAGCGTGTGATGCCGCTCGTTGCAATGAAGGAAGGTAATGCGCAGCGTCCCGAAGCCGAGCGCCAGGTCGATGTAGTCCGAGATGCGAAAGCCGATCAGCCGATAGAATTCCGTGCAGGCACCCGGATCGCTCGTGGACAGTGCGATGTGCCCGAGCCCGCCCGCGCCGGTGACGAAGCGGTTGACATCACCTGGGGTGAAGGGCTCGCCGCGGGCACACCCATAGACGAACTCGAGCTGCAAGCCGTGCGGATCATGCGCCACAATGCCTCCTGCGACGCTCCGCTCCGAGATTTCGGACGGTGTCAGACTGCGTTGAGCGATTCCGTGGGACTGGAGTCGCTCGGCAAGTGCGCTCGCCGCGACGGCATCTGCGACATCGAAACCAGCGTAGAGAATGTCGTTGCTGTCGGAACGGTGTAGCGCGAAACGCCACTCGCGGTCGTCCATGCGCAAGCGGCGCACTTCGCCCGCGCGGCGGCCTTCGTTCAGGCCGAGTCCCGTCACCGCGAGCTCGACCCAGCGCTCCTCGTCCGACACACCCAAGCCGAGATAGGCAAGACCGTCCACCTTCATCGAGCGAGACCCCAGCACAGACGAATCGGGGCGTCAGACTGCGCGCCCGCAGCCTCGGCCAATATCCGCGAACCGCAGCCTTTTGACGGTCAACGCAGCGACGGCGCTTTGTAAGGAGCTCGTGCGGAGTCGACGATGGCCTTCAATGCCGGAAGGCTTTCGGCGTCCGGCGCATTCAGCTTGAACGTGCGCACGTATGCGTAGATATGCAGTGCGTCGGTATTGCTCAAGACGCTCTCCGAATAGTGCGGCATGCCCGTTGAAGGCAGGATAGGTGCGTAGTCCGCCCGCAGCCGAAGGTACGCGATGAACATCTCTGGCGTCTCGAGGATCGGACTGTCCGTACCCACGAGACGGCGCACGCCGGTCTCGCCGTTGAAGCCGTGACACCCATAGCAGCCGTGATCGTAGTAGAGCTGCTTGCCGCGCACCGGGTCGCCCGATTCGGGCGTCTCGGCAATCGCCGCCGCGAATGACAGCGCAGCGCACGCCACGACACCGCCGAGAGTTGTAGTCAGTTGCCGGAACGAGGTCATACGCTGTGCTCTCTTATCGTGGTTGTGTAATGACATCGATGAGGTACGGCTCGCCACGTTTGACAGAAGCGACACCCCGCTCGAATGCGGCCCGGAGCGCAGTCGGATCCTCGATCGGACCCTCGGCCGCCATGCCGTACGCCTCCGCCATTTTCCGATAATCGATGAAGGGATCGCGCAGCGTCGTGCCGATGTGCGCACGATCGGTGCCGCGACCCCGCGCACCGGCCAGGAACTCGAGAAACATCAGCTCCTGATGCCAGGCGCGATTGTTGTGCATGATCGTCAACATCGGCAGCCGGTGGTGCGCCGCTGACCACAGCACGCCCGGCGCGTAATTCAAATCTCCGTCGGTCTGGATGTTGATCACGATCCGGTTCCGCTGTCGCGCAGCGAGGGCGGCGCCCCCGCAGGCGCCGGCGCCATAACCAATGCCAGCGGCCGCCTGGAGTCCCAGATAGCTATAAGGACGGTCGTGCGCCCACAGCTCACTGTGGTGGGATCCGGAAAAGAAGCTCGGACTGGCGAGACACCAGTCCTCATTCATGATCAGCGGCCACAGTTCGGCATAAATCCTCGCGGTGCTGACGGGCGTCGCATCCCAGCCGATACGTTTGCTCTCGATCGCCTGGCGCACCGCGCGCATGGCTGCATCCCGATTCGAGCTTGCATGCTTGCGGCTGCGTTCCGCAATGACGCGTCGATGCGCCGCCGTCATCAGCGATCGGACCGCGTGAATGAGCCCTGGGAGCGACGCTTCGGCATCGACCGTCAAGGCTCTCGCCACCTCGCCCGACGGCGCGCTCCCGGGCAGGACGGCGTCGAGCGGACCATTTGCACCCAACCCACCGAAGCCGATGCCGGAGGCGTCGCGGGTCGCAGCGAGTGAAGCGACTCGCGGACCCATCAGAGCAACGTCCGCCGGCCCGGATTCCAGGCCCAGCGTGAAGTCGTAGTTCGTGCGCACACCAGGGCCGCAAAGAGGATGCCGCTGCGGGAAGCTCATGGGCCCGTACGTCGCCGCCGTCCCGACGGAGGCGCCGACGAGCTCGGCCAACTCGATGGCGGCGCGCACGCCGTCGAACGTTCGCAGAAAACCCACGTTGATGCGCGGATTCGAAGCTTCGAGCAGGCGTTGCGCGAGCTCCCGTGCAGTTCGGTCATCCAGACCTTCGATCCTGGGCGGCCGGTACTTTGGCACTTGCAGCTCGCCCGCCTCTTGTTTCTGCAGCTCGATATCGATGACGACCAGCGTTGGCCCTGTCGGAGGCGTTATCGCCTGTCGGTACGCTTCCTGGAGCGCATCGAGACACCCTGCCAGTGTCGTCGGCTGCGCATCCCACTTTGTAAAGCTGCGCACGATGCCGGCCATGTCGTTGGCGGTGTGCGCCTGGATGAAGCCATCGTCGCGACCGGCGATCAGCAACATGGGTGTACCCGCGTAGTACGCCTGATAGATCGCCATTGCGGCATGCTGCAAACCGATCGTGCCATGAAGCATGGCGCACATCGGCCTGCCTTCGGCCTTCGCGTAGCCGCTTGCCATGTCGACCGATGTTTCCTCGTGCAGCGCTGTGATGAGCTCCGGCATCCTGTTTGGCGGATCGCCGTAGTTGGCGATCGACTCCTGCAGTCCCTCGAAACTCGAACCGGGATTGGCTGCGACGAACTCGATGCCGAGGTCCCTGAGCGTCTGGACCATCAGATCGGAACCTGGCCGGCGAACGAGTTGAGTGCGCGCAATCGGCGGAGCCACGCTGCCCATGTCGCGAGCAATCTGTCGCGGCGTAGGGGGTGGCGCCGCGCCGTTCGACCGCCTTGCCGCTTCGGATTCGTTCGACGAGCTCTGGCCCCTCGCGGCCGGTCCCGCCACCGCTACGGTGGTCACACCGGTGACCGCACTTTTGAGAAATCTACGTCGGTCGAGAACTCGGTGATTCTCGTCTCTTCGGGACATGTCCCCCCCTGCTCAGCACTCCGAGGTGCCGGCCATACTGCACCTGAGTCGGACTGACGCCCGACCTGAGACCCAAGCGACCTGCGTCGGGCAAGCCGCGGGAATTCCCGCGGAACAGCGATTCCGTTCGGACTTCCGATCCGACACCCGGCCAGCGCTTCGCGCCATTGTGAGCCGCCGAGGCTCGAGGGAAATAGCTCCCGAGCGCAAGGTCTGGTCGCACAGCGCCTTCCGCTGCTCGTTCTGCTGCCTGGGTGGCGAGGAAACCGGATTAGCTCGCTGCTCCATACTGCCGACGCAGCTCGCGCTTGAGGAGCTTGCCGCTGGGATTCTTCGGCAGACTGGCGGCGAATATGACGCGCTTCGGTACTTTGAACGCGGCAAGCCGCGCGTGGCAGTGTGCGATGACAGTGTCTTCGGACAGCGTCTCGCCGGCCTTTCGCACGATCACGGCGGTCACCGCCTCGATCCAGTGCGGATGAGGCAGGCCTATGACCGCGACCTCGGAGACCTGCGGGAGCGCATAGATCGTCTCCTCGACTTCGCGACTCGCTACGTTCTCCCCGCCGGATTTGATGATGTCCTTCTTGCGATCGACGATCGTGATGTACCCCTCCGCATCGACGGTAGCCAGATCGCCACTGTGGAACCAGCCGCCGACGAACGCTGCGTCGGTGCGCTCCTCGTCCCGATAGTAGCCGCTCAGGAGCTGCGGCGAGCGGTGCACGATCTCGCCGATTTCGCCTGGCGCCACATCACGGCCTTCATCATCGACGACGCGGGTCTCGACATTGAGCGCGGGTTTGCCCGCGGAGCCCGCCTTGCGCAGCTGATCGGGCGGCTTCAGGACCGTGGCGACAGGCGCGATCTCTGTCTGTCCATAGAGATTCCACAGCCTCACGCCCGGCAGGCGCTGCTGGATTTCCTTCAGCACCTCGACCGGCATGATCGAGGCGCCGTAGTAGCCCTTGCGCAGGCTGGAAAGATCACAGCGCTCGAAGAGCGGCGAGCGCAGCAGGGATATCCATACGGTCGGGGGCGCGAAGAAGGAAGTGATGCGATGTCGCTCGATCAGCGGCAGCAGGTTTTCGGGCAACGGCCTGGCGGTGATGACGTTGCTCGCGCCGACGTAGATTGCCGGCCCGAGAAAGACATCGAGCTGCGCGCAATGATACAGCGGCATGGCGTGCAGCATCAGGTCGTCTTCGGCGATCTCGGCGTCCACGAGACAGGTGACGTACTCTGCGATCAGTGCCTCGTGCGTCAACATCGCCCCCTTGGGAAGCGATTCGGTGCCGCTCGTGTAGATGATCTGCGCAAGAGAGCGGGAGTCGAGCTCGACGTGCGGTGGCGCGCTACGCGTCGCGCACAACGCGTCGAAGCTCAACAAGTCGCAGGGTGGCTCGCTCCGCTCCTCGCCCGGCAGCCACAGCAGTTGCTCCACCGACGTATCGAGACGGGCAGCCTGACGCCCCAGCTCCGTCAGCTCGGAGTCCACACAGAGGAGCTTTGCCGCCGAGTGTCGCAGGATGTACGCGGCCTCTTCCGGCCGCAGCATGAAGTTGATCGGCACGAGCACGGCGCCGAGCCGCGCCAGCGCGAAGCGCATGGCTGCGAACGCGTGCGAATTGCGCGACAGGATCGCGACCCGGTCGCCCTGAGCAATTCCGCAACCAGCCAGCCCGGCCGCGAGCCGGTTGCACAGCGCATCCAACTCCGCATAGGTCCAGACGACTTCGCCGCAGCGAATCGCTGGCCGGCTCGGCATGCGAGTCGCCGAACGTCGCAAGAGATCACCGAGCGTGTGGCGCCAGATAGCAGTGTCCATGATTCAGTGCCTCACGCAGCGTCTTCCTCTTGCTTGACACGATTGCCGACGAGATCGAGCGCCACATCGACGATCATGTCTTCCTGGCCTCCGACCATCCGACGCCGGCCGAGCTCCACGAGTATTGCGCGAGTATCGATACCGTAGCGCCGTGACGCTGCTTCCGCGTGTCGCAGGAAGCTCGAGTAGACGCCCGCGTACCCCAGCGCGAGCGTCTCTCTGTCAACGCGCACGGGGCGGTCCTGTAACGGCCGGACCAGATCTTCTGCCGCGTCCATGAGCGCGAAGAGATCGCAGCCGTGCGTCCAGCCCGTGCGGCTGATAGCGGCGATGAAGACTTCCAGCGGGGCGTTGCCCGCACCCGCCCCCATCCCCGCGAGCGAAGCGTCGACTCTTCTGGCGCCGCTCTGTACGGCGACGATGGAGTTGGCGACGCCGAGCGAGAGGTTGTGATGCGCGTGGATGCCGATCTCGGTTTCCGGCCGCAGCGCATCGCGGAGGGCACGGATGCGCGCTTCCACACCGGCCATATCGAGCGCCCCGGCCGAATCCACAACATAGACGCACTGCGCGCCGTAGCTTTCCATGAGCCGCGCCTGGTGGGCCAATGCTTCCGGCTCGCACATGTGCGACATCATCAGGAAACCCACCGTGTCCATATTCAGCGCCCGGGCGGCTTCGATGTGCTGAGCGGCGATATTCGCTTCCGTGCAATGCGTAGCGATGCGCACCGAGCGCACCCCGAGCTCATGTGCTGAGCGCAGATCCCGCACCGTTCCAATGCCAGGCAGCAGCAGCGTCGTGAGTATCGCGCGATCGAGCGCCTCGCCGACCGCAGCGATCCATTCATGGTCGGTGTGAGCGCCGAACCCGTAGTTGAAGCTCGATCCGGCGAGGCCGTCCCCATGCGCCACCTCGACGGCGGCGACGCCGGCCGCATCCAGAGCTCGGGCGATGCGCACCGCCTGGTCGACGGAGTATTGATGACGGATCGCGTGCATACCGTCGCGCAGCGTGACGTCCTGGACATAGAGCTGCGTCATGCGGCGCGCCTCATGTGCTGGACGATGCGCTCGGCCGTCGCGAGCGCGGCGGAGGTCATGATGTCCAGATTGCCCGCGTATGAGGGTAGATAGTCGCCCGCGCCCTCCACCTCGAGAAACACACTCGTCTTCAGCCCGTGAAATTGTCCATAGCCCGGGATCTCCAACATGCGTGACGGCTCGATACGCTCGAGCTGAACCGCCTGCTTGAGGCGATAGCCCGGGACGTATGTCCGCACCCGCGCAACCATTTGCTCGATGGAGCGGATCACTGCGCGCTCCTCGACGGCTTCTGACAGTATGAACACGGTGTCCCGCATGATCATCGCCGGCTCCGCCGGATTGAGGATGATGATCGCCTTGGCGCATGCCGCCCCACCGACTTTCTCGATCGCCAGGGCCGTGGTCTGAGTGAATTCGTCTATGTTCGCGCGCGTGCCTGGACCGGCCGAACGGGAAGCGATGGCGGCGACGATTTCCGCGTAGTGGACCTTCGCCACGGCGCTGACCGCAGCAACGATGGGAATGGTCGCCTGCCCGCCGCACGTCACCATATTGACGTTGGGCGCGGCGAGATGCTCGTCCAGGTTCACGACGGGGACCGTGTACGGTCCGAGCGCTGCCGGCGTGAGATCGATCACGCGCTTGCCGGCGCGCATGAGCAGCTCATGATGGCGGTGATGCGTCTTCGCGGACGTTGCATCGAAAACGATCTTCGCTCGGGCGAACTCCGGGCGACTGATCAGGCCATCGAGTCCGCAGTCGAGCGCCAGCACCCCAAGTCGTCGCGCCATCGCGAGGCCGTCCGATGCAGCATCGATGCCGACCAGCGCTACGGGCTCGAGGAGCGTGGAGCGATGCAGGACTTTCAGCAGCAGGTCCGTCCCGATGTTGCCCGAGCCGATGATCGCCACTCCGACCCTGCTCACGCGCGCACTCCGGCAAAATTCACGGTCACAGATCCAAGTCCCGCTATCGATGCACTGTAATGACGACCGGGACGCACCGGGATCATCGGACCCAGTGCACCGCTGAGGACGACGTCCCCCGCTTGCAGCGGACGCTCGGTGCCGGCGGCCCGCGCCGCGAGCCAGCGAACCGCGTCGACAGGATTGCCGAGGCTGGCCGCGCCGGCGCCCGTCGCCATCGCTGCACCGTCCTCGCGCAGCACCATGCCGCAGTGGATGAAGTCGAAGTGTTGAAGGCGGCGCGGCGTCGAGCCGAGCACGAAGCGCGCTGAGGAGGCGTTGTCCGCGACCGTGTCGAACAGCCCTATGTCCCAGTCGCGTATGCGCGAGTCGACGATCTCCAGACACGGCAGCACGTAAGCGGTCGCGGCGAGAACGTCACGTTGGGTGACAGCCGGCTGATCCAGATCGCGCGCGAGCACAAAGGCGATCTCGGCTTCGATTTTCGCCTGTATCAGCTCTGCGGCGTCGATGCACCCGCCGTCGGGCGTTTCCATGCTCTCGAACAGAACGCCGAAGTCCGGTTGATCGACCCCGAGCTGGCGCTGCACGGCGGGCGAGGTCAGGCCGATTTTCCAGCCCATCACCCGCTCCCCGCACGACGTCCTGTGGCGCACGTTCTCCCATTGAATGCGGTAAGCAAGCTCGGCGGAGGGGTGGCTCACGTCGTGGCGAATCGGGGCAATCGGCTGACGGGCCGACTGCGCATCGCGGAGTCTGTTAGCGATGCGCTCTATCATCGGCAGACATCGGTCGCGTGGCGGCATAACTCCGCCCAGTCTGCGCGCGCGCCGACGCCCTCTCTAGGCCGGAAAGCGCAACAATTGGTTGCAGGGTGCAAGCGAGTCGTCGAGCGGGCGCCCCCGGGCGATGCTCCAACGGGAGCGCCTGCTTCTCGACTCACAATCGACGGCGCGGCGCCGAAGCGCGGCTCGGAGATTGGCTGCAGCGTTGAGGGCTGCCTCGATCAGTTGTATTTCAGCGCTCCCAGCCGCGTGAGCGTGCTTCCTTTTCTTGTTCCGCGTCGAGCGGCTCGCCAGCAATCGTTTCCTCGATCTAAGTTGCTGAGTTGCTGGGCCATCTCGCTTTCTCAATTTGTGGTTGGGAGTAGGTCTGCATCGCGGGGATATTGCAGATGTCCGATCTTCCAGCGCGATGTGCGAAGTTTCGCGGCGAACAGCAAGAGACGGTTTCAAGAGACGAGTGTTTGCACACCGAGTCTTATGAACGTTCCCCTAAAGCGGACAGCGAGTGACAGCCTATTTCGACGACGAGCGCTTTAGGCGGTGTCAGGCAGATTGGGCGCGCGGAGTAGCGTATGGCGGCCGAGCGACGCGGTGAAAAGCACGGCGATGAGCGTGGCTATTGCCCCAAAAGTGAGTAGGGGAACGTAGGATCTGAATATGTCGTAGCTGTAGCCCGCGAGCGAGGAACCGAGGGCACCACCGATGCTGAAGATGACGAAAAGGGAACCGTAGATGCGGCCGAGAGCGACCCGACCGAAGTAGTGGGCGCAAAAGTATCCGAGTGCATCGAATTCGAGACCAAGACCAATGCCGATGGACAGGATGGTCAGCGCGGCGCTGGTCGGACCGGGTGCGACAGCGAGAGTTGCGAAGCCGAGCAACGGGCAGCACAGGAGTGCGGCGGCAACGAAGGGAGCGTGCCAGCGGTCGAGCAAATAGCCGGCGCACAAACGCGCTACGATGATCGACAATCCAAGGAGCGAGGCGAGGTTGCCGGCACTCGGTCTATCGACGCCGCGGTCGACGAGCAGCGGGATGAGCTGGGAGATTGCGCCATTGAGTGTCATGCCGAGCAACAAAGTCGCCACGGTCAGCTTCCAGAACGTCGCCGTGCGGATGCACTCCTTGAAGGTGAGTCCCTGGTGTTCGAGTGATGAACGGGCACGGTTCTCGGATTGCCGCGGCGGTTCGCCGTCTGGATATGAATCGACGTCGGCGGGGCTATTCCGAACGACCATGAACAGTACCGGGAGGACCACCAGCAAGTTGATGGCGCCGAGGGCGAGGTACG
This sequence comes from uncultured Cellulomonas sp., assembly GCA_964521875.1. Taxonomy (GTDB): domain Bacteria; phylum Actinomycetota; class Actinomycetes; order Actinomycetales; family Cellulomonadaceae; genus Cellulomonas. The sequence goes on from CAZFTZ010000071.1 coordinate 11,681, forward strand.
CATTGCGCCAGCCGCTCAGTGCGATGATGTGAGTCACCAGCGGCGGCAGAATCAGGGCGCCGGCGCCCGCACCGGAGATGCCGAGCGCCAGTGCGAGCCCCTTCTTTCTATCGAACCAGGTCACGATCAAGCGCACATAGCTGACGGAAGAGGTACCACTGCCAAGCGCCGTCAGTGCCGTCATGCCTACGTAGAAAAGCCAGACGTTTTCGTCGAGGAAGCGGAACAGACAGAGAATCGTGCCGAAGAAGAACGTGGAAATCAGCAACGGATTTCTGACGCCGCGCTTGTCGATCAGGATACCGAGGAGTGGCGTGACGATGATTGCGGTCGTGTGCGCGAAGGTCATGCCGAGCGAGATCGCGCCGCGGCTCCAGCCGAACTCCTCGGTGAGCGGCAGGGTAAATGCGCTGAACGCGTACACCGTCGTTCCGACGAACCCGAAGCAGATTCCCAGGGCCGAGACGGCGATGATGAACCAGCCGTAGAAGATCTTGTTGGCGGCAGTCATGACCGACCCGCCGCGGCGCCGCTCTGCATACCGCCCCCGATCTGCGCTGACAGTTCGTCAGTACGCTGAGTATTACGTCGGTCTGAGGCAAACGCAATCGCTACGCTGGCCTCAAACCACGTTGAGCTCCCGCGGAGTCGACAGGAGGTGCTCCACGCCATTCTCTGTGACCACCACGGGGTCTCCCAGCACGAAGTAGCCGGCCAGTGGCGTGAACGTGTTCGGATGCACGATGAGCACCGAGTTCTTCTCGAGCACCGTCTCGACGCCTTCCAGTATGAGTACCTCATCGAGATACAGGCCCAGGCAATGGCCGCGCACACGCGTCCACTCCGAAGTGCAGTACTCGCCGTAGCCATAGCGCCTGAAGACATCGTTCTCGGCCTTGGCCACATCGTGGGCAGTCACGCCTGGTCGGATCACGTCGAGCCCGGCGGCCGTCGCCTCGTTGAACAGCTCGAAAGACTCCTTCTGCTTCGCAGACGGCGGACCGAGTACGAGCGTGCGACATATCTGCGTCCAATAGCCTTCGAACTGCGGCGTCAGCTCCGTACGCACGAGATCGCCCCGCTCGAGGCGTCGATCCGAGGGCGGCGTCATGCCACGGACATCGCTCCCGCCGGAGGCGATGAGCATGAAATTGTCTTCGGCTCCCTCGGCACGCAGGCGCGCCTCCACCTCGGCGACGATCTCGAACTCGCGCGCACCCGGTCGGCACGCTTCTTGAAAGGCGCGCCACGATTGGTCGCAAATTTTGCCTGCGCGGCGCAGGCGGGCGAGCTCCAGGTCGCTCTTGACGAGTCGCACCTTGTCCATGAGAGCACTCGCATTGACGAGCTCCACTTTGGGCAAATGCTCTCTCAGCTGTTGCCAGACGGAGAACGGGACGAACTCTGCACCCGCGACTCCGATGCGGCCGCTGGGCACATCCGCTCGCACACGCTCAGCAAGGCCGGAGACGTCCGCAAGCGAGACGGGGCGCACATCCTCTACCAGCCCAGCGCGCTTCACGGCGTGGGCGTCTGCATCCGAACACACAAAGGCGGTTGGTGCGCCATCGTGCGGCAGATACGCGAACGCGATGTTGGACTCGACCGCTGCATCCGTGAGGTAGCGGATGTTCTCGCGCCTCCATGCCGGCGCATAGACGATGAGGGCATCTAGCTTCGCTGCCGCGAGTGCCTCGCGGATGCGAGTGCTGCGCCACTGTATTTCCGCGGCACCCACGTTCTCAATCTGCGCAGCCATCACGCATTCTCCTTGAACAAGGCGGCCGCACCGTTACGCGTAACCTGAACCGTTTCCGCGGCCGTGACGAAGCCCGCACTACTGCTCAGCGACAGGGCCACGCACACGATCTCGTCCTTCTTCAGCGGCCGACGCGAGTCGTCGCTCGTTCGGAAAGCGCCTTGCGTTTCGATATCGGTGTGTGGCATGCACGAAAAGCTCGCCTTGTAGCGAATGCCGACGGCGCGGGTGGCAAGCTCCCTCAAGTCGGTCTCGGTTGTTCCGGTTCGAGCCGCGGAAAGCACTACGCCAAGTGCTCGGCGTGCAGCCTCTGCAAGAGGGCCGCCGCGCGGACGTGACTGGCGTAGCCACACGTGACGGTACTGCCCGGCAGCATCCGCAAACTCGCTGCCATCTTCGAGCTTGCCGCAAGTGACCGTGGCATCCAGAAATCCGGCGAGGCGGAGATTGCGTACCGCGATCGAATTGCGCCCGTGCGCATCAACCTCCTGCGCCCATGCGGCGAGCAGCGCACCATGCAGCAATTCAGCGCCCTGCTGTAAGAAGCGCAACTCTTCGGCGGATGGTACGAGTCTGAGATCCCGCACGGCGCGCGGCAGATCATGAAGCACTGCCTGCGGCAGCGAGCTGCGCAGTTGCGCAACGAGATTGTTTGGCCACCACTGCATATCCACCAGGGCCACCACCGGAGGTCGGCCGCGCACATACTCGCTGACCAGCGCGCTGATACCCTCGGCGAGTCGCTGCGTGCTGCGAATGTCCTCCAGTATGGAGGTTCGGCGGATCCAGGGCTGCACACGCTTGGAGAGCTTCATGAGCAACACCGGCGGCCCCTCGACGGGCACGGCGAGCACGGCCTCGTTCCAGTACAGGCAGAAATTGGTGAGGTAGTTGAGATCGCCGGATCGACTGACGTCGGCATACATGAACGCTAGGTCTGCGCCCTGCGCTTTGATCTGTCGACGAATGCTGTTCAGCCGGTCCTGAAAAAGATCCGGAGGCGTCTCAGTCCGATCGAGGATCACGAGTCCGCGCTTCATGAGGCGTTCTCCACGAGGCGGGAGCCGATCGCGATGACTCCTCCGGCGCGCAGCATGTCGAGTAGGAATGGGTCGGTGCGATTCCCCTGAAGAAGCTGCCCCGTCCGTTGGATTTTCACTGCGCCGCATGGCACGTCGACATCGAGCAGATCTCCTTCGAGCACATGGGCGCGGATGCCGGGCACCTCGACGATGGGCAATCCGATCTCGAAGGCATTGCGGTAAAACGTGCGGGCAAAGCTCTCCGCGACGACACAGGAGATGCCGGTCGCTTGCAATGCCTTGACGGCGATGGCACGTCCCGAGGACTGTCCGAAGTGCTGTCCGGCGACTAGGACGTCGCCCTTCTGTACGTCGCGAGCGAATTTCGGGTTGGCATCCTCGAGCACATATTTCGCAGCCTCGGCGAGCGGCAGGAACACCCGATGAGACTTGATGATCTGGTCGGTGGGAATGAAGTCGCCGACGATCCAGCATCGGCCCGTGAACTTGAAGTCGGTCATGACAGATCCCTCGGGTCCGAAATGCATCCGCGTAGCGCCGAGGCGCCTACGGTGAGCGCAGATGCGAGGTACATGTTTGCAGCGGCACTGCCGTTGCGGCCGGGAAAGTTGCGCGAATGAGTGGAGATCATGCTTTCACCCGCGGTCATTGCGCCCATGTTCACGCTCTGATTCGAGCCGGTGCTCGGTGGAAACCACAGCGCACCCGCCTCGTGCAGTTGCTGCACGAGCCCCTCGTTGAGGGCTTCGCTGAAAACCGCGCGACTTGCCGGGACGACGTTCAAACGCACTTGCGGATGCACCCTTTTCCCGCGCAAGACGCTCGCCAACATACGGATGTCCTCGATTCGGCCGCCACCGTGACCGCCGACTTCGGCCCACTGAATGGTCTTGCCGCTCACCTCGCGCACACTCTTCACGTTGCCGACCGTGGGTGGACAGGCGACCTGTGGTTCCAGCTTCGAGACGTCGTACTCGTATACGGCCTCCGGTTTGCGCCGACTACGAGGAGTGATTTCGACGCCTTCCCAGCGTCCCATCGCGCCGGCCGCACGCGCGAATTCGAATACTTTGTCATCGGGCTCGATGTAGCCACACTTGGCACCGACATCGACGGTGATCAGCGGCAGAAGCCAGCGATCGAAAAGTCCGAGCTGTTCGACGAAGGGGCCGCCGAACTCGAGCGCCTTGTAGATTGCACCACCCTCGCCTATCTGGGAGACCAGCCAGAGCGCAACGTCGCGAGGCGTGCTGCCCGCCGGCAATGTTCCGTTCAGCTCGATGCGAATGGTGGAGGGAACGCGGAACCACGCCTTGCTGTGCGGAAAGACCATGCCCGCGTGAGCGTCGTTGCCCAGAGCCACTGCGAATGCACCGAGCGCGCCATGCACCGGGGTATGACTATCGGAGCCGACCACGACCATGCCTGGACCGATCAGGCCATTGCGCACCACGGCGTTGTGAATGTTGCCACTCCCGCAGTCGAAGAGCCGGATGCCACGCTTCGCGGCCCACTCGCGCCCGGCCTTCAACACCTCGGCCTCCCGCTCACGCGGCGGAGAGAAGATGTGATCGAAGACCATGACTACGCGATCCGGATGCTTCAGCGGCTTGTTCACCTTCTCGTCGTACACGCGCGAGGTCAGGTACCCGCTGAGATCATGCATGATCATGCGATCCACTTCGGCAATGACGATGTCACCGGGTTGGACCTGCTTTTTACCGCTGGCGCGTGCCAGGATGCTTTCGATCAGATTCATGCCATCACCTCACGCGGGTCCGTGATCACGCCTGCAAGTGCGGAAGCCGCTGCAGTCGCCGGACTCGCGAGGTAGATCTCGGATTCGTAGCTGCCCATGCGGCCGCGGAAGTTTCGGTTGGCGGTGGAGAGCGTCACTTCGCCCTTATCCATGGCCCCACCATCACCCGCACATGCGCCGCACCCAGGATTCGTGATGACGGCTCCAGCCTCGATGAGCGTCGACAGCACGCCGCTGTCGGCCGCCTGCTTCATGGTATCGCGCGAGCCCGGCGTGACGATCAGGCGTAAGCCGGCAGCGATCTTCCGACCTTTGAGTACCTTGGCCGCTTCGACGAGATCGTCGTATTTGGCATTCGCGCAGGATCCGATGAAAACTTGATCAACCTTCGTGCCCGCGACGTCTTTGACTGCGCGCACGTTGTCCACGGCGTGGGGACATGCCACTTGCGGCTCGAGCGTCGCGGCGTCGATTTCTAGAGTACGCAGGTATTCGGCACCGGGATCCGGCAGCAGCGCATTGCGCTCGGGGTCCGAAACGCCCGCCTGTGCCAGATACTCGTACGTCTTTCGGTCAGGAGCTACGTAAGCATTCTTCGCACCGAGCTCCATGGCGAGATTGCACAACGTCATGCGCTCTGAGATCGACATCTCTCGTGTGAGGCTGCCGTCGAACTCGACGGAAAGGTATGTAGCGCCGTCGGCGGTGAGATCACCGATGAGGCGCAGCATGATGTCTTTCGGGTAGACGCCCTTCGCAAGCTTGCCAGAGAGGGTCACTCGCATGGATTCCGGCACCATCATCCAGAGCACGCCGGTCACCCATGTCGCGGTGATCTCGCTGAACCCCACGCCCGTGCCGAATGCGCCGAGAGCGCCATAGATGGTCGAGTGAGAATCCGTACCGATGATGATCTCGCCCGGCCTGATCAAGCCCTGCTCCATGAGCACGAGGTGCGCGATGCCGGCGTTCACGTCGTAGAACGTGCGGATGCCGTGCTTACGCGCGAAGTCCCGGCATAGACGGTGATAGCCCGCAACCTGCGCGGTCGGAGCCGGTGAGATGTGGTCCATCACCATCGCGATGCGCTCGGGATATCGAATGACCGCGCCCTTCAACTTGTCGAACGTCTTGATGCAGCGCCAGCTCGCGGTATGGCTCATGTACAGATCCGGAGCGACCTCGACGATCGTGCCGGGTCTGAGCTCGCCGGCGCCCGAGCCACGCTCGAGCGCTTTTTGGGCGAAAGTCTTTGCGGATGCCGTCATGGCTGCGACTCCTGCTCGAGTTTGCGCGCGACGTACGGAATGAGGCCGCCCGCATTCAGAACCAGGGTCAGGTTCTCGGGATAGGGTGGGAAGGCGAAGCGCTCACCCCGCGCCTGGATGTGGCCGGCCCCGACGTCGACGAATACTTCGTCGCCGTCGGCGATCTGCCGCACGGCCGCCGCCGACTGAACAGCAATGAGCCCCGTGTTGATGGCGTTGCGGAAGAACACGCGCGCAAAGGATTCGGCGACCACCGCCTGGATGCCGGCACCGATCAAACAACTCGCTGCCTGCTCGCGCGCGCTGCCGCAGCCGAAGTTCTTGCCGGCGACAATGACTTTGGCGGCGAGAAACTTCTTCTGGAAGTCCGGTCCCAGCGGCTCGAAGGCGTGGGTGGCGAGCTCTTTGGGATCGATGCTGGTGAGATAGCGTCCCGGGATGATCACGTCGCTATTGACGTGATCACCGAGTTTCAAGCAGACGCCGCCGATCGCTCCTGCGCGTGCGTTGTTCATGGCGTCGTGGCCTCCAAGAACCAGTCAGTCGGCACTTCACGACCGAGCTTCTTCTTGCGAGCGAGCTCGTAGATGCGGGCGCCGACGGCCGCAAACTGCAAGCCCATGCCGGTATTGTTCGCGAACACCGTGATCTCTCGAGCGCTCTGCCGGCCTGGCTTCTTGCCGTCGAGCAGATCCCCCAACGAGACGATGTCATCCATCGTGATCCGGCCGCGCTGCACGGGACCGAGGATGTCGACTTGCTTGTCGTGCAGGATCTGCTCTTTTGAGGTGACGGCGATGCGATCGGCGCGATCGAACGTCGTGTCGTCGAGCTCGCGACGCATGGCGGTGCCGTCGGGCGAGGTGATGGCGGTGACGTGCGTACCGGGCTTCAACCACTCACCGGCAAAGCACGGATCCATTGCTGCGGTAGCGCAGGTGACTACGTCGCAGTCGTCCACGGCTTTGCGTGGCTCGTCGACTGCCACAATGCGCACGCCATTGAGCTTGCTCGACTGTACATCTGCGAACCGTGCGCGGTTCGCGGGTGTGGGGCTGTAGACACGCACTTCTTCAATAGAGGGCCGGACGTGCAGCAGCATGTGCAGGTGGGCCTCCGCCTGCCATCCGGAACCGAACAGTCCGGCGAGGCGCGGTGTGGGATTCGCCAGCTCACGAATACCAAGCGCCGACGTCGCGCCGACGCGCCATTTCTGCACGATGCTGTCGTGCATGATGCAGAGAGGCTCGAGGGTGGTCATGCTGTAGAGCGTGACGAGGCCCACGTACTTGCCGCCGGGCGCGGCGGGAAGTAGGCGACGACGCTCTACCCCGCTCGGAAGCTTCTCGACTCCGACGAGGTCCGAGGTAATCCGCAGCGCCCAAACGCCGCTCGAGACACTGCCGCCCTCCTGCGACTTGAAGCGAAAACGAAAGCCGGGATGCCGTGCGTCTTCTACCGGAAAATACGTGTGCGTCCGCTCGCGATTGGCCGCGCGCTTGTTGGCGTATTCCTTGTACGCAACCTCGAGGGAAGCCAGGCAATCCTCGAGGGTGAGAACACTCTCGACCTCTTCGTTCGACAACACCAACATGCAGCGCGCGTCCTCTGTTCTGAATATTAGTCAGTACACTGAGTAACACCGTAACAAAGGGGTTTCGCGAAGTCAAACGAGCGAGGCGCGACTTGAAGCGCCGACGTGCGTGCGTCTATGCGTGGTCGAGTCGCGCGCCCGTGAGGTCCGTCCAGTGTGACTGCGCGCCCGCGATAACAGACGAGCTCGCAGCCTGACGAGCGAGAGCTCAGGCGAGCGCGAGGCTCGAAATCAGGTCAGCTTGAGCAGCGCGCGACCGAGGTGATTGTTCTCGCGCACGAGCCGCGTCAGGAGATCGATGAAGACTGTGCGCTCGCTCTCGCTCAGCGAGCTGAGGATCTTGCGCTGGGCACGGCGAGCTTTCACTTCCACATCCCCGACCATCTTCTCGCCGGCTTTGGTGAGGGTGATGTTCTTCTTACGGCGATCTTCCGCGCTGATCTTCTGGATGAGCAGACCGCGATTTGCAAGGCGGTTGACGACGTTCGCGACATTGGAGCGGTCGAGTCCGAGCTCCTCGGAGATCTCGATATGGCCCACGCCAGGGTTGTCGGAGACGATCGTGAGAATGCCCCACTGTACGGGGGTGATGTCCACGTCAGCACATTCCTGCAGGAATGCAGCGACTTGAATCTGCTGAAGTCGGCGGATCAGAAAGCCAGGTCTTTTCCAAATGTCGTGTGAGCGTTCCATCTGAGCCAACGAGTTGCAGCGATCTTGGGTGCGCAGATTCTCCGCGAGCCCGTAACGTCGTTCAAGTACGCAGCAGCCTCATCAGCTCATCGAGTGGTCTTTCCTCGAGCGTGTCGAGCGTGCGCATGAGGGTCTCGATTCGGTTGGCAGCCAAAGACGTGCCGGCGAGCCCGCGGAATTTCTCGCCGATCTGACCCCGATCCGCGGGCTTTTGGGGGTGCCCGCTGAAGTAGTCCTTGGCGATGCGGTGCTGGCGACCATCCATCAGCGTCACGATCAGCTCAGTAGGCGATTGACCACCGGCGAAGCGCTTGGTGAGTCCGTCGTCTTCGATGATTTCCACCTTACGCAAGAGCTGCTGCACGTCCGCGCCAAGGATGCGCTCTTGCGTGTATTGGCGTCTGGTGAGCTGCTTGTCGATCAGGGCAGCGGCGATCATGTAGGGGAAGCTGTGATCGGCCTCCGGCTTCGAAGTGACGCGATAAGGATCGCGTCCCTCGGAGGCGCCGATGTTCAGAATGGCGTCGTGGAAGGTCCGCACTTCGACGGTCTTCACTTTGTTCGGGTCGATGGGGTGCGCGCGGGCGAGCTCGATCGCGGCTTCCACCCCCGAGAGCGCGTACGTTTCGGCCAGGTAGAGCTTCGTCCAGACCTTCTGCACGCGTTCCCCGGGTGTGAAGGACAACTGGAAATCGCTACCGACTACGACTTCCTTCCAGCCGCTTCGGCCTTCGAAGGCGCGCGTAGGCCCGACCATGCCATGCTTGGCCAGAATCACGGCGTTCACCGCCAGGAGCGCTGTATTTGCTGCAGCGAAGCCCTTCCACATCGTGGGCTGTTCGGAACGGGTCACGCGCAGAGGATTGCTCGAGGCAGCCACAATACTCAGCGCATTCTGCAACTGCCCGGACGAGAGCTGCAGCGCCTTGCCCGCGGCAGCGGTCATCGCGAGGCCCTCATATACGAGGTGGTCCCAGCCGCGTTTTCTCGTCTCGACCGCATCTGCGAAGGCGCCCAGCACTTCATACGCCACCGCCATCGCGGCGATCAGATTCCGGCTGGAGGTCGCCGACAGCTCGGCGCACGCGAGCGTGGGCCCCAGGGCGTCGCTCGGATGCCCGCCACCCTTCGGGCCGACGTACGAGTCCATGAGGTCGAGATAGCGCGTCATGCTGGTGTTCAGCATCGCGGCGTCTCGCGCGGTCGCCTTCACGGAGTGGCCTATCAGTGTGCAGGGTGCATGAGAGCTCGTGGTAATCGAATCGAAGACGATTCCGACTTCCGGTTCGCTCACCGCGCCGATGCCGCACGCGAGCGTGTCGAGCAATCGGTTCTTCAACTGGGACACGGTGACGGGGGATAGTTTCTCGTAGGTCAGCCCTGTCACGAAATCGGCGAGCTGTGTCAGCGTGGCGTCTGGAAGAGCAGCTGGAGCGTCCCGTGATGTCGCTCCCTTGGAGTTCGCATCGGGTGGTGCGCCGAGCGCCCGCGTGGACAGACCCGCGAGTGGAAGCGCGGACAGCATCGCCGTCATGATGGACCGTCGAGTCGTATCCACGGTCAGCTTCGATTTCGCGGGAGCTGGTTGATGAGGTCTCCTATTCCACGGCGCTCGAGAACGTCGACCGTCGCGACAAGTCGAGACTGAGCGTCCGCCGACATGTGGTGGGCTGTGAGCCGGCGGAACTTCTCGACCAGTTGCTCGTGGCTCAAGGGGACCGTCGGGTGGCCGCTGAAATAGTCCTGCGCAGCGGTGTAGTGCGTGCCGTCTCTCATCGTCACGTCGATCGCCACCGGGAATGGGTGGTCGGCGCTTGCGTAGCGCCGGTCGAAGTCTTTGTCGACGGTGACGTGCACCTTTTTGAGCAGGCTCTGCACGTCGGACTTCATGATGCGCTCGGGGGTATATTGTTCTTCGTCGATGCGCCCGTCGAGCAATCCGACGGCGATGATGTAGGGAAAGCTGTGATCCGCTTCGGGCTTCGTGGTCACGTGATACGCGTCCTGGCTACCGCTGAAGCCGAGACGTGTGACGGCATTCGAGAAGGACCTCACGTCGATGCGCTCGACGTCATTGGGGTCCATCTTGTGCTCGCGGGAGAGCTTCGTGATCGCCTCGGCTGCCGATAGGGCGTAGGTCTCGGCGAGGTAGAGTTTGTACAGCACCCCGTGGGTGCGCTCCCCTTTCGTGAACTGCAACCGGAAGTCTTCGCGCGCGACAACTTCCTTCCAGCCCGTGCGCCCGTCGAACGTGTTGGTCGGTCCGACCATGCCGTTCTTTGCAAGCAGCGCCGAGTGGACCGCCATCAGTGCGGCGTAGCCTTCGGCAAACCCCTTCCACATCGAGATCTGCTCGGCCCGGGTGACCTGGAGCGGATTGTAGGAGGCGGCGGTGAGACTCACGGCATTCTTCATCTGAATTGGGTTCAAGCCCAGGACTTTGCCCGCCCCCGCCGTGATCGCGATTGCGACGTAGCTGACATGCTCGATACCGGACTTCTCCCGCGAATTGACGATGTCGGCGAACGCTCCCAGGATTTCGTTCGCGACGACCAGCGACAGCAGGATGTCTTTTCCGGAGCTTCCGATCAGTTCGCTGCACGCGATTATTGGGCCGACTGCGTTGCTTGGGTGGCCTCCGCCATACGGCCCCGTGTAGGTATTCATATAGTCGAGAACGCGTGCCATGCCGGTATTGAGCATCGCGGCATCGGGCGCAGAGGCGCGCAACTTGCTGCCCACCAGACTGCACGGCCCCTTGGCGCTCGATGCGATGGACCTCCTGACAATCTCCACATCGGGCACGTCGATCGCGGCGATCGTACAAGCCAATGTGTCGAGGAGGATGAATTTGGCTTCGCGAACCGTCTGCGGCGAGAGCTCGTCATAGGTGAGCCCACACGCGAAATCCGCGATGACATCGGACGTGTCCTTCGTAACGGACGGGACTCGAGACTCGGATGCCGCAAGGGCCCCACCCGCGAATCGCGAGTGGAGCCCGGCAGCCGCGAACGCTGCAAGAAGTGCGCGTCGATTGAGCGTCAGCTGTGACATGGACATGTGCTCTGCAATGATACTCGAGGATTAGAACGTTACGTTCACACCGAGCACGTACTGGCGCCCATAGCCGTCGTAGAGCTTGTCTTCGAAAGTGATGTTGTCGTTCTTGATGGGTGGCGGCGCTTCATCGAGCATGTTGTTGACGCTGAAACTGACGACCGCGTTGGAAACTGCGTCCCCTAGGAAACGCAGCGAGTTGCCGAGCGTGGCGGAGAGTCGGAAGTCGATCGGAAAGAAGGACTCGGCGGGCGTCGGGCGGATGGGATCGCTGACGCTGTCGACATAGTGACCGCTGAGCGAGGCGCGGTACATGCGTTCAGGTCCGAACGTAAGCATCGCGCGATAGTTGCCGCGCCACCGCGGCATGGGGGCGGCGAAGTTGCTCGCGAATTGACGCTTGCCTACCCCATCGACCACAGGACCGCCCGGCACCGTTTGGATGTCGTACTTGTGAACGTACGTCGTCGAGCTGTCGAGATCGAGGATTCCCCATCGACCCAAATCCGCGGTATAGCCCAGGTTGAGGTCGACACCATTCGTCTTGATCGAGGAGAGGTTTGTGATCGGCAACGTGATCTCGATCGGAACCCCGTTCGGGTCATAGCTGATGAGCGGACTGTTGGGGTTCTGATCGAAAAAGTCCTGAGGCGCGACGGTGCCGACGATGTCCTTGAAGCGGAAATCCCAGAAATCGAGCTCGGCGCGCCAGCCGCGGTGGCGATATCCGATTCCGAAATTGACGCTGGTGGAGGTTTCTGGCGCCACGTCCGGATTGCCGACGAAGTTGGTAGAGACGGTCGTCGCGGAGCCGTCCGCGAGAACGAGCGTGGAACCGCCGACCTGTGTGGCGAACAACTGATTGAGACCCGCGGTGCGGAACGCGGTGCTGTAGGTCGCTCGTAAGGTGAGGTCGTTGATCGGCGTGAAGACGATGCCGATTCGCGGATCGAAGCTGTTCACTCCGCCGCCGAAGTCTTCGTAGCGGCCAGCGAGCGACAGCTCGAGTTGCTTGACCACAGGAATCCCGAGCTCGACGTAAGCGGCGTTCGCATTCGTCGTGCCGCGTGCGTCGGGATTGACGCCGGCGCCAACGAAGAGCCCTTCATTGCTCATGATGTCCTTTTCCAGCGCCCACTTGGCGCCGCGGTACTGCACGCCGACGGCACCGCTCATTGGGCCAGCAGGCAGCTTCAACAGCTCACTCGAGATGCCGAGATCGATGGTCGTCAACTCGGAGGAGCCGTTCTTGTATACGGAAGCCGGCGTGATCCAGTCCTTGATCTCCGGGCTGTTGTAACGCGGGTCGCCGGGCTCCGCCAGCAACGAGTTCGCGAACGGATTGAAGTACATGCAGTTACCCTGCCCTGGCACGCCCGTCGCAGGGTCGCACTTGGGGCCACCGAGGCCGCGCAGCGCAAGCCCGGTACGACCGCGGATGCTGTCGCCCTCGACGAGATTTTCGTTCACGCTCGAGTAAGTGACATCGAAATTGAGCAATGTCTTGTCGTCGAACAGATTCCACTCGAATCCTGTGTTGAGCCGCACGACTTCAGCGGTGGTGTTCGTGCCGATCTTGGCGCCGGGCGCGCGCCAGGGGCTGCCGTTGAAGTCGGACCGTGCGCCCGTGAGCACGACGTCCTGGCCGAATGGGTTACCGGGATTCGAAGCGGGTACGAGGGAGTCCTCGAGCGTCGCGAGCGGATAGCCGACTCCCGTCGGGACGCTGCCGCGCTCGACCTCGGTTCTGTTGAACGCCGCTTCGACATGCAGCGAGACAGCCGGGGTGACATCGTAGTGGCCCCGCACCATCCCGGTGTAACGCACCTCGTCCGAACCGAAACCGCGACCCACGGAGAACGGACGACGGCACATGTTGCCGGACACGAAGGAGACTGGTCTGCCGATGTCTGCAGGCGAGAGTGCGTCGGCTGCTGCGTCGATGCGCGGATCGCCGCAGAGAGGATCAGGCACGGTTGGGCCATTGCCGCCATTCAGGATGTACGAGGACGGCATACCGCTCGCCGTCGACGCTTCGTACTTCTTGAAGCGACTGGCCGGGAACAATTCGTCCAACCATGAAGGGTCGCGCTTCTGATATTCGATAGCGGTCACGACTCCGCCGCGCTCGCCCTGCTGTCCCCAGAGCGCCTGGAAATCATAGTCGTTCTTGCCGTCGACTTCGGTCTTCTGCCAGTCAGCGCTGAAGGTCATGCCCTCGAACTTGTCACGGGTGATGAAGTTGACGACGCCCGCGACGGCGTCGGAGCCGTACACCGCCGCCGCACCATCTTTCAGGATCTCGATGCGGTCGAGCATGATCGAGGGCATCAGGGAGTTGACGTCGACCTTGAGGAAGTTCTGCTTGTCGGGCTGCGGGTGAACGGCCTGGCGGTGGCCGTTGACGAGCACGAGGGTCGCGCCCGGCCCCAAGCCCCTGAGATTGAAGCCGACCGCCGTCGCGTCAGATTGCGAGGTCTTCTCGCCGCTGCTGAAGGAGCCCGAGTTGATGGTGCTTTCAACGATGAAATCGCCCAAGGTCGCGCGCGGTGTGGTCTCGAGCTGCTCGCGGCCGATCGTCTCGAGCGGCGACGAGATGTGCGCGTCGGTGGCGCGCCGCAGGTGTGAGCCCGTCACCACGACTTCGCTGATGGGGTCGGCCGTTGCGCCCGGCGCAGAATCTCCCTCGGTTTGCGCTGCGCACACGCCCGGGAGTGAACTGGCACTGGCAGCGAGGCACGTGGACACAGCGAGATGCAGAATCTTCGGAGTCATGGCTTCTTTCACATTTGCCCCCTAGGAAGACCGTGATCAGCGATTCGCCGGAATCGTCACATACGCAGTGTACTGAGCGATTACGATGTATACTGAGCATTCAAGCTAGCAAATGGTTCGGGGTGGCGTCAAGAAAGCGACGGGCGTGCCGCGTGAGAGGCGACTCGATTTGAAAACGTGCGCGGAGCAACGTGCACGGCTAGGTTCCGGAACGGAACGGCGGCGGCGCTCGCCCGCGGGCACGCGCCAACGGGCGGCGTCGTTTGCAGACGGCTAACTACGCGAGGACGCGTGCACCTACAAGCAGCGTTGATCGCTGAGAGTTTGGCGATACTGCTCGAAAACGGCGAATCGCTCGGCGCCGAGGAGATGCTCGAGTGCGCTATCGAGCTTGCGCCTGTTGGCACGAGTGTGCCGGGAAAGTTTCCCGGGCAACGAGACAAGCGTTTGCGCGGCGAGGAGTACGTTGTGCTGGTGTGCGGCAATTAGCCGCAAGAGTGCGCTTGCTTCCTGGCCGCTCAGATTCAGCTCACGGACAAGGGTCATGTAGGCATCGCCGAGCGCGGAGCGCGCCGCAATCTCATAGCGTTCTGGGATCATAGGCAAAGTGAACACGTGACGCGGGGCGCAACCTGCAATCTCATGGTCGGTCGCGAGCCCTCGATGGTTGGCATCGGCGCCTGAGTTGGACCGGTCCAAGGGGAAGGTGGGACTATCCGAGGGGCTTCAGGCAAAGCTGCTGGATCATCGGCGTGACGCGGGCATCGCGCGTCTCGAGTATTGCACGAATCTGCAGGAACGCACCGGGCTTGTGGAGCACGTGATCAGATGTCGGCATATGTGACACCCACTCACTCCAACTCGAGTCAGGCACAGCTGTCGCGCCGCTCCTCGTCTCGAGGACGACACGTGTTAGCGGCCGTCCTTCGGCGTACCCGATCGATCCGTAGCCGTTGCCGGAGTAGAACAGCTGATACCGACCATTGAGCGCGATCACCTCGGGATATTCGACCATCTCCGAATCCCAGCCACGACCTGACGGGCCGAGCACCGGTAAGATGGGGCTGCGTTCCCAGTGAATACCATCCAGGGATTCCGCGTAGCCGATGTGATAGTCGCCAGGGCTGGTGCCGGTGCCAAATCCTTTGGAGTTGTACCACATCTTGAACACGCCCTCTTCGTACAGCACCTGAGGCGTGGCAACCATGAATGCATCCGTCTGAACGTACGGGTTGTACCCAAGGACCGGGTTGTGCGGATACTTCTCCCAGCGCACCCCATCCCGTGACGTCGCGAGACACACACTGGCGAGATACGGAAACTGCGAAATACCCGTATACCAGCAATACCAGCGATCACCGATCTTGAGAACCGTGTTGGAGCTGATCGTAGCGCCATCACAGCTCCCGGGCGGACCGAGCGCGAGCACCGGCTCATCAACTGCACGCGCCCACGAGTGGCCGCCATCCGTGCTCTGCGCAAGCCCGATCTGGTGCTGTTTGACCTGACCATTGAATCGCGTCGGGTCGTATCCGACGTAGTACATGTACCAGAGCGAGCGAGAGACTTGCACGACCGCAGGGGATAACACTCCGCCCGCATCGAATGCACCGGTCTTACCGGCTTGCAACACGGGTGCAGGCCGCTTGCGCCATCGGCCGAGGTTCGTCGGGTCGCCATCAGCCGCACCGATGCCCCGATCGCGCGCGCCATAGAACATGGTGAGCGTACCGCCCGCTTCTACGATGCTACACGTGGTGACGGTACCCTCGTCCCAACTCCCGGGTGTTGCCGTGAGCACGGGATTGTTCGCCGATCTCGACCACTCGAGGGGTGTCGTCCATCTGGGGATCCACGTGAGCTCCCATCGCTCCGCGGTACCGGTGGGCAGCGGCGCGCTCGTGTACACGCCTTGGGACGGGTAACTCCCTGGCTCACCCGCGAGAAGGATGGCGTCGCGAGCAGCATCATAGCGCGCGCCCCGCCAATCGCCTGCTGAGTCAGCGAGTGAGAGCAGAGAACTGCGCCGCGGTGATTCCGGCGAGCAGCCCGTCGAGAGCGCGCCTGCGGCCAGGGCGCCTTTCAACAAGGCTCGGCGCGTGATGCGAGCGTGAGAGGACGTGGGCGTCTCCTCACTTCGGTTTCACTTCGAAGAAGGCGAGCTCGCCGGGATTCAGCGGCGGCGTCGCCACGCGCCATTGCGGCCCGGAAGCGTCGGTCGAGCTCAACTTGCGTCCGGCATCATCGTATGCAGTCGCTGCATACCCATTTGCTTTCGGAAGCCACAGCTCGAGGTTGGTTTCGATGCTGATGAGTTGCGGGAATTCGCGGTCGTTCAAGGCGATAACCAGCAATCCGTCGTTGCGCTGATAGCCGCGCACGAACGCACCGGCGTCGCGCGTGATCACGGCATCGCCAAGGAACGTTCCTTGTGTGAAGTACGGTAGGAATTGTTTGCGCAGCTTTACGGCATGCGTCAACGCCCGCGCCAGAGCCGGCTTGTCGCTGATCAGCGCGGTGCCGTTGGGCATATCCAGCTGCCTCGGCATGACGTTGATGTAGGCATTGTCGGCGAAGCACTTCGCCACCGCCATGGTGGAGCTTTCGACGTTGCAGGAGATGCGTGGAGCCGGCAGCACATTGGTAATTGGCGCTGCATCCTCGTAGTCGTTCCAGTTCCAAAGATAGTCGAGCACCTGGCTCTCGAATTCGAGATGCGTGACGGATTCGCCCGAGAAGGTGGCTTGCGAATCGCGGGCTCGGGCGCGCGCTCGCACCTGGTCGATCAAATCGAGCAGCGGGGGGCGTCCACCCTTGCGGTTTTCGTGAACGCGGAACACGTCCCAACAGAACGAGGCGACGCCGCGATCGATCCATTCGCTCAGCGCGTTCTTCACGTCCTTCTGCCAGATCGGTGTGTTGCTGTCGATCTCCACGCCGTTCCAGAATTTCGTGTAGTACGGCCGGAACGTGGGAACGAGCTCGTAGTGATAGCTCCAGTCGTCGTTCGCAGGCTTCACCCCGTAGCGCCCGGCATAACGGTTTCGGACGATTGTGACGCTGATGAACGGTGAGATGTTGACCCCGAGATCATGAGATGCCCGGACGGCCTGCTGCAGATCCGCGACCGTGCCGAGCTCGGGCCGGATCGGTATAGGCAGCGTCGAGTAGGTGTTCCAGCCCCAGGGTACGATCTCATGGATGCCGTACTGCCGCGCATCCTGCGCAACACGCGGCAGATCTTCGAATCTGAAGACCGCTTGCTTTGGGTCCGACTCGGCCGTCTGGATCATCCAGATGGTTTGATAGCCAATGTCGTGCACAACATGTTCGGGCAACGCGCGCTGTGGCACGTTGCTGCGAGCATAATTGCGATACACCTCGATTCCCTTCGCCCAGCCGCCCTCGTGAGGTGTGAACCAGAATTCACCGCTGTCCCAGCTCTGCCCCGGCGCGATCGTGTGCCTGTGCTCCCAGGCCAAGCGCAGACTCAACGGGTCATGCTCGGTGCGTCGAGTAATCACGTTGGGCCAGTCGAAGGTGCCCC
The DNA here is from genome assembly GCA_964521875.1 of uncultured Cellulomonas sp. Classification (GTDB taxonomy): domain Bacteria; phylum Actinomycetota; class Actinomycetes; order Actinomycetales; family Cellulomonadaceae; genus Cellulomonas. The sequence continues at coordinate 29,176 of CAZFTZ010000071.1, forward strand.
ATTTTTTCTGAAAGACGCTGAGACCCGCGCGATAGCCGCCGAAATCGAGCCAGCGCAACGAGTTCGCGTTGTAGTAACCCCCGGCGGGGTACTCTTTCCAGGCGAGCGGCGCGCCCTTGGTCGCGTAGAATGGTGCACCGTCCACGCTCGCGACGGGTCCCTCGAACGGACGAATCACCTCTCGTGCCAGACGCAAGCGTGTCTGGTTCACACCCTCGAATGGTTGCAGACCCCAGAGATCCGGAAACAGAACCTGCGGCACCGGCGCCGTCGAATCGTTGACGATATGCGCGCTGAAGACGATCGAGCGACCATCGGCATCCGCCCGAATACGAACCGTCGCGCGCACGTTACCGGAAGGTAGCGGCAGCGTTGGCCGGCTCGCGCCGAGGCGATCCCACGTGAGCGTGACCTCATTCTGTCCGCGATCGATGTGGACTCGTGAGAAGCGCGTGGCGAGGCGCATCGGTGCAAAGTTTTCGGTCGGATACGCCACATCGAGTATGCCGGCCGCATCGGCCTGCGCGGCAAGCATCTCGCCGGCAAGTGACGTGCGTAGCGAAACGATGCCGCCCGTTGCGTCATCGATGCCGATCTCCAGGCCGTTCAGCCTGATGTTCACCGCTTCTGCGTTGGCCGAGGAAGCGAGCATCAGGGCCGCGACGGCCCAAGATCCGAGTCGCGCTGTGGGTCGCATTAGAAGCTCTTCTTGATCTGCAGGCCGATGGTGCGTGGCTGACTCACCGACACGATGCGTTGGTTCGGCAGCCAGGTTTGACGGAACGATTCGAACATTGCGCGCTTGTTGAACAGGTTCGAAACATATACCGCGCCGGACCAACCGCCGTCGCCGTTCATTCCGAGCCGGACGTCCGTCAGCGAGTAGGCATCCGAGATGAATTGCGAGCGGATCGGGTCCGCCTCGAGCGACGCTTTATCGCCTACATTCGTGCCGAGGCGCTGGCCGATGAAGCGCCAATCGATTCGCAGGAAGCCCTGGTAATTGGCGCCGTCGGTGAAGTCCTGGAGGAAAGGCATGCCAAAGCGATACTCCAGCCCGGTCGAAATCGTCCAGGGCGCGACATTCTCGATCGAGTCGCCCTTCTCGAGCGGTTGTCCGAGCGAATCAGCGACTCCCGGCACGGTCTCGCCCACTTCGGCGTTCGTATAGCCGATGGCCGCATTGAAGCTCAGCGAATCGATCGGCACGTACGCCAGCTCGAGCTCGAATCCCCGGACACTGACTTTGCCCACGTTCGTAGCAATCAGGATGTTGCACTGGGGACTGAACTGCGTCATCTGCACGTTACGCTGCAGGTCTGTCCAGTCGAGGTAGTACACTGCGGCATTCACGAGCAGGCGGCGGTCGAGCCAGGTCGAACGCAAGCCAAGATCATAGGACCAGACGGTGTCCGTCGTGGTGCCGTTCAGTGCATCGTCGTAGATACCGAGCGTATGAGCCAGATCCTGACACACCGGATTCTGGGGCGTGCCGGGCCGATCCCAGAAGGTCGGGTCGGGATAGCTCGTCGGCATGCGGTCGCCTTTCGCCGCGGTCACGTACAGCATGCGTTGATCGTCGAAGCGGTACTTGAGCGAATACCGCGGAGTCACGCTGTGGGCACTGCGCTCTCCTGCGGTCACTGTGCCGGGCCCGCTCAGATTGTCTCCGACCGTGAACCCGTTCGCGGCGCGGCCGCTCGACGCGTCACCATATCCATGCAGCTCGCTGTCGCGGTGATTGTCGGAGTAGCGCACGCCCGCTTCGATCGTGAAGCTCTCGGTGAGATTGAGTGCGACGTCGCCAAACACTGCCTTGCTGTCGTACGTGCCCCCTCCTTGTTGACCTGTAATCAGCCCGCCCTCAGTGAGGATGGGCACTGTGTTGGGGCCGCGATTCGCGTTCCAGCGCGGATTGGAAATCGCCCAGTGCCCCTGGCGGACCTCCTTGCTCTTGAAGACACCGAGCACGTAGTCGAATGTCGACGGGGAGCCGAACAGCCCGAAGCCGAGCGGCACCTTTTCGCGCTGCAGACGCAGCTCGTTGCTCGTTATCCGGGTGTTGCTCGTGAACGGAAACTGGGTAGCTGCAGGCCAGAAGGTATCGGGCGGCAGGCCCCCAGGACCATCCGCATCGAGTGTCTTGCGCCCGATGTTCGCGCCCGTCCCGTCGAGAAAGGTGGTGATGAGCGTCGTCACATCCAGGGTTTCGGACATGTCGCTATCGAAATGCCCACCCACGTACTCAAGACGGCTGAAGCCGAGATCCCAGCTGGCCTCGAGCGAGGCGAGCTTGAACTGGTCGAACTGCGGCTCCGGGGCAAATCGCGAGACGACCCAATCGCCGGAGCGATCGTTGATATCGATCGCTTGCTTCTGGTCCTGGCTCGACTTCTGCCACATGCCGAACACGTTGAACGAGAGCCTGTCGTTCGGCGTAAAGGTCGCCGAGATCCGCCCGCCGGTCGTCTCGGTCTTGTTCGCATCCTTGATGATGTCGCCGCCGTCGGTCGAGCGCGGGTCGAATGCGCCCCCGCTGACCGTGATGTTGGCAGGCACGGTTGCGCTGAGTGGCAGCTTGTAGAGGTCGATGTAGCCGTCGCTTTTTCTGCGGATCCCGGCGAAACGCAACGCCAGCTTGTTCTGCACGATCGGCAGATTGACCATGGCGGAGAGATCGTAAGTGTTGCCACCCTCGTTGATGATGCCGCCGCTGAAGGCCATGTCGGCCGCGAAGCGATCCGTGCGCGCCGCGTTCGGGATGAAGCGGATCGTGCCGCCCATCGACGCAATGCCAAAGAGCGTGCCCTGGGGACCGCGTAACACTTCGATGCGATCGATGTCGAAAAGGCCCGGGTCACCGCTGAATATCGGAATCTGTCCGATCGTGTAAGAAGTGGTCGCCTGAGAAGAGACTTCGTGAAGCTGGCCGGCTCCCGTCTGCGAAACTCCGCGCAGCACAGCCGTCGGACCCGCGCGACGGTTGGCGCTGCCGCCTTGGTACATAGTGAGTCCCGGCACATATGTCGACCAGTCGCGGAAGCCGGAGGCGCCCTTTGACTCGAGATCGGTGCCACTGATGGCAGACATGGAGAGCGCTACGTCCTGAAGGCTCTCGGAGCGCTTTTGTGCCGTTACGGTGATTTCCTGCAGGGGCCCTTCCCGGGTCTTCGTATCCGAGTCCTGGGCGGCCACCGGTGCACTTGCAAGGACTGTCGCTGCGAAAATGGAGACTGGGACGTGATTGCGGAGCGCTGATGCTACTGCTGCGTGGATTCCACAGACGCCATTGTTCGACGCAATGCCTGTCATGCTCGACTCCCCCCGCTGTTGCGGTAAGGGCGCTTCCCGACTGCGCCACATTACTTTTGTATGAGCCCTATTAGCGTTAAAGCAGACTTCGACACAGACCGCTTGTGTAACGTTACAATAACCTAACGCACACATGTGGAACTTGCAAGACGGCGCGCGCCGGCAAGGCGCGGCGGACCGCCGGTGACCGCCAGAAGCAGGTGCGAGGGATAACGCGCGGAGTGGTAGATGGACTGCCTGGCCTTCTTCCACTCCGCACCGGTGCCGAACGGCTGCATGGTGTTGAGATTGCGGTCGAAAGCAGGGAACGCACTGCTCGTAATCTCCACGCGCAAGCGGTGCCCGTGCGGAAAGACTATTGCTGTTCCTGAAAGATCTATTCGCAGTGGATAGACCATGCCCGGCGTGAGCCATTGTGGATGCCCGGTACTGTCGCGATAGCGTGCGCGCACGATGCCCTCGGCTATCGCAAGTGCTCGGCCGTCGGGATAGACATCGATGAGTCGCGCGACGAAGTCCGTATCCTTGGCATCCGATGCGGCGTACAGAAGAACAGAAACAGGGCCTATCACTTCGAAGTCATCGGTCAACGGCTCCGAGGTATAAGTGAGCACGTCCGGCCGACGCTCGAGGGCTCTCACATCACTTCCCCCGCCAACCGCCGGAGCGGGATTGGCGGGGTCATAGATGTAATGATCGGGAGGTGGGTTGCCGCCCGGTCGAGAGAGATCGAGCCCGCCTTCCTTCTGCAAGTAGAGCGTGCACGGTCGGGCGCGCGCCGGTGGGAAATCGTCCTCGTCGCGCCATTCGTTGGCTCCCATCACAAATAGGCGAACCGCCGCACGTTCGCGTACGCCGTTGTCCATGCCCTTCAGCCAATGGTCGAACCAGTCGAGTGCGAGCGCATTCTGATCGACGAAGGCCGTCGGACCGAAGTCGAGCTCGCCGACGCGGCGCCCGGGCCAGTGTCCCCACGCGCCCATGACGAGGCGCGTCTGTCGTCGGGCGACTTCAGTAGCGCCGCGCGCGCGCATTCCCGTGTAACCCCGCAACGTGCCCTGTCTGAACAGGTCGAACCAACCGCCGAAGTTCAATACCGGAATCGGGATACGGTTGAACGCTTCTTCCGCATCGATTGCGCGCCAGTACTCGTCGTAATCCGGATGAGCAATCCAGTCTTGATAGAACGCACCGGCAGAGCGGCCGGCGAGCCGGGGTATGTCCGCAAGCGGCAGATGTCGCTGGAGATTCGTGATCGCGAGGCTCGGAGGCGAATCGGGTTCCAAGTTCGGACCGCTGTTCTGGGTCGTGCGTGACTCCATGCGGATGGCGCCCCATTCCAGGTTGAAAGCGAGACGCCACGCGCCATTCGATGTCACCCAGTCATGGTACGGACTGGTCGATGCGACGCTCGGAACGATCGTGACGAGATGAGGAGGCGCTGCCATCGCGGCGCGCCACTGCACCGTGCCTTCATACGAGACCCCATGCATGCCAACTTTCCCTGTGGACCACGGCTGGCGCGCCGCCCATTCGATGGTGTCGTATCCATCGTTGATGTCGTTTCGGAATGGTTCCCACTTGCCCTCTGATTCGTAGCGACCACGGATGTCCTGATACACGAACACATAGCCGCGACGAGCGAAGAACAGCGGCGCCTCGTACGCATTCGGATACTGGTAGACCGGTGTGGCGTAGCGTTCGATGCTGTATGGCGTTCGACCCACGATCACGGGGAAACGCCCGGGCATCGCTGGTCGGTAGATGTCCGCATAGAGAACCACGCCGTCACGCATGGTTATCGGCACACGATTCTCGATGACGACATCGTTCGATGGGGGCGGCGGTTGCGGGAAGCGAACCTCCTGCGCGAGCGCTGCGCCCGTGAACGTCACGAGAACGGAAGCAACGAGTACCTGCAAGCTCGCCCGGTACGAGTATGTAACGTTACACTTCATGGCACCCAGCGTATGGAGTGCATACATGAGAATCAAGTGTGTGGTGGATAGCAGGTGCCGACTGGGGGAGTCGCCGCTGTGGTCGCCGCAGAGCCGTTGTTTGCATTGGCTCGACATTGGTCTGGAGACGCGGATCTTCGAGTGGCAGCCGGAGACGGATCGGCTGCGAAGCTGGCCGCTGGGGGAGCTGGCTAGCGGGTTGGCGCATGCACGTGATGGAGGAGTTGTAGTTCTGTCCCAGGGGGGTCTGAGCCGCTTCGACTTCGAAACAGGAACCTTGCGGAGGCTCGTCGGTGCTCCGTTTGCCATGGATCGCATTCGCTTCAACGACTGTGGTTGTGACTGCGAAGGCCGTTTGTGGACGGGAACGATGTGGAATGACTTGCGTGGCGAACCTGCTGCGTCAGGAGGTCCGAGTTGCCGCGACCACGCGGGGATCATCTGTTGCTTCGAAGCGGATGGCACGAGCCATTGGATCGACGCGGCGTGCGGCTGTCCGAACACGTTTGTCTGGTCACTCGACAATGGCCGGCTTTACACGGCCGATTCAGCGGCGGGGGCGCTGTATGCGTATCGGTTCGAAGCACCGACCGGACGCATATCTGCGCGAGAGGTCTTCGCAGCACCTGAAAATCTCGGTATACCTGATGGCTCTGCGCTCGACGCGCAGGGGTGCCTCTGGAATGCGCGCTGGGGGGCGGGATGTGTCGCGCGCTTCGCGCCTGACGGCGCTCTGCTGGAAGTAGTGAGGATTCCCGCACAGAACGTCACGAGCTGTGCATTTGGTGGGAGTGAGCTGGCCACGCTCTACATCACCACTGCACGGCAGGGGCTCAACGACGCGCAGTTGGCAGACCAGCCTCACGCCGGGGGAGTATTCGCGTTCGAACCCACCGTACCTGGGATGCGCACATTTGCTTTCGCCGGCGGCTAGGTGATCCGATTTCGAGCAAACCCGACCGAGGATGAGGAAGCACCTGATGGCATCTATGCGGCTGCGACGGTCGAACGTCTGGGTCTGGCCTGCCGGCGTTCGGTCAGGATGAAGTGGCCATCGCTCAGCTGAACGTCGCCAACGCCTTCGTAGTCTGCCGGGACGCGTACGAGGAAGCACGAGAATGAGCGGCTCGCGCTCTCGCCCGCATCCAGATATGCCACCACTGGCCGGCCGAAGACTGCCCCCTTATGGACGAGCTCGCGGTGGGGCCAGTCCAGTCCCGTCGTACCGAATTCCAGGCCACGCGCTTCGGGCCTGCCGTTGCGCGAGCGACGCCACGCGTTGAACCAAGGATAGTCCGCGGTCTTCCACCAATAGCCAATCAACAGCTCGTGCGCTGGATTGACCGCCGTCGTCCAACCAAAAGGCCCATCGACAACGTAGGCGACCACGTTCGGGTCCTCATTCTCGAGCAGGCGGCGCATATCGACGATGCGGCCATCACTCGCTCGTGCGTTGGGCCAGCGAAATGAGCGTTGTTCGGGATCGGGCCGCGCTTCTGCAATTACGAAGCCCACACCGGCGTTGCAGTCGACCACGGTCCGCTCATCCAGGAACGGCGGCCCGATACTCGGATGTTGGACCATGTTGAACACGCAGCCCAACGCGTTGGCATTGATCACCTGCTCGGTGACGGTGAAGGAGGGTTCGTCCGTGTGGAAGAGGATCGTGCGATGGATCACGAGCCCCGCCAGGGGGAGCTCCGCGCTCATCTGCACACTGCGCCCGGGTGGTTTGCCGGCTGTCGCCAGCACCTGCCACTCGACCAATCCGGCTTCTCCGTGGTACGGCATCCCGTTGGCCGCTTCCGCGGGGGAGGGGTAGCCCCAGCGATCGAGGCACAGGAAATGGCTCATCTGGCGTGGCTCGTGCGAATCGCCGGCATTGTTCCAGACGAGCGGGTTCAGTTTCTGGTCGATGAGGTGGAAATCGACGAACGATCCACCGAGCAAGTCGATCACCAGGCGCGCTGCAGCATTCTCGAGAACGATCGAGCGACGTCCGTTGACGCGCGACTCGAGTATCACGACTGCGCTGGGACCGGTGCCTGGGCGGATTTGCCCAGATACATGACCGCCGGTAATACGAGCAGCAGGCAGAGCGTATAGCAAGCTGCGGCGAGCCATCCGACGATCGAGTATTCACCGGGCGAAACCAGCACGCCGGCCAATGCGGGACCCACCGCGGCCCCTCCGGTCGTCATGATGATGCCCATCACGTTCGCCCTGCCACGTGGATCGAGTTGCGCGAGAATTCCCATCTGGTAAGGCAAACCGTAGAACCAGGTCAGCCCGACGAGCGCGGAAGCGGTTGCGAACAGCATCGCCGAGTCGGCGACGACCAGCATGATCGCAGCGACGACCGACAGCCCGAGTGAAATGATCTGTGGCCAGATGCGTCCGATTACGAGGCCGGCGCGCCACGCGATGAGCGAGCCTGCGATGCCCACGAACATGGCGAAGCTCAGGATGCGGCCGATGCGATCGGCGTCGATTCCTACGCTGGTGCCGATACGCTCCTGGAAAGCCCACACGGCACCGTGCCCGGTGTACAGCAGGAGCATGGCTGCCAGTACCATCGCGAGGAGTGCGATATATGACGTTCCCGCAAGCCGGGGCTCCTCTGCGCGCATAGCGCCGTCCCGAGCGACGGTAGCTGAGCGCGGAGGAATCCAGCGCACGACGCCGAGACAGGCAAGCGCCAATGCCGCCATCACGGAATAGATCAGCACGAGTCCACCGGCGCGGATTACGGGCGGTGCAACCACCAGCAGAACCGCGGAATAGCCGATCGAAAACGCGTTCACCATTCCGAATACACGATCCGGAACTCTGGCGAGCACGGCGGTGCTAAGGAAGGCCGCGATGGCGAGCGCGCACGCAAACCCAGGGATCACGCGCACGAGCAGAAACGGCACGAACGTCTTGGGCAACCCGGACAGGAAGCTGCCGGCGGCGAAGAGCAGAATTCCCGCAAGGGCTACGTGACGTCGGTCGAGGCGATGGATCAGCCCTGACATCACCATGCTGCCGACCGAAAAGCCCGCAAGCTCCGCAAAAACGATGAAACCCGCCTGGCGATCGGTGAAACCGAGGCCGTCCACCATCGCGCCCACGGCGAGAGGCTGGATGACCAGCACACCGTTGCCGATCGCCGAAAGCAGAATCATGGCGACGAGACATTGGAGGCCGTTTACGTCGACCGGCTTCGATTCGCGCATGCGCTCAGGGACGCAGTGCGCTCTTGTCGAGCGTCGCGAGACCGACGCCGGTCGAGCCGAAGGAATTCCCGGTGTAGAACATCCAGAGCTCCTGGCCCATATCGATGACGCAAGGATAGGACTGGTTCTCGGAGTCGAAACCACCCGGCGTGAGCGGCAGGATCTCCCGGTCGAAGTAGCGCTTCCAGTGAATACCATCGGTGCTGCGCGCGTAGCCGAGCCGGTAGCCCTTGCTTTTCATGTCGAAGATGCTGAACCACATGTGATACACGCCGTCGATGAGCAGCACGCTCGGCTTGGAGACCACAGCCTCGAATTCCGGGACCGCATCGAGACGCGCACGCAGCGCAGGCTCCGGGAGCTTCCGCCAGTTGACGCCATCGCTCGAGCGAGCCATGCCGATGTGCACGATGCCCCGATAGACGTCGCCCACCATCTGATAGCGCTCACCCGCCGTGTACCACATCATGTAGCTCGAAGGGCCGGTACGCATGACGTCGACGGATCCAGTGAGGCCGGCGTCGTAACTGCCGGGCTTGCCCAGCGGCAGGACGGTCTCCTTCAAGACCTCCCACGTGATGCCTTGGTCCTTGCTGATGGCAAGTCCGGTGCGATTGGAGAGGTCCTTGGGTGGCGCCCATGTACCCCAGGCGCCGTAGTACATGAGCCATGGGCCGTCATCGCGCTTCACGACCCAGGGGAACGAGGGGCCGCGGTCGCGAATGTTCCCCGAAGTGGCGGGCCCGAGCATCGGCTCGCGCTTCACCAATTCCCAGTGATAGGGATCGGTCGGCGAGGCCTCGGCAGCGAAGATGTAGTGGAACGGTTCGGCATTCGCCGGCGCGTCCGCGTCAGGGTGACCCATGGTCCAGAAGTACATGCGCAGCCGGCCATCCTCGAGCTTGACGACCGAAGGCGACGATAGCCGGCTCACCGAGCGCGGTCCCGCGAAGCCGGGCTTCAGGAGCACACCGCGTTTCACCCAGGGCTGGAACCGTTCCTCTGCCCCGGCCGCATGTGCAGTTGCCGAACCGATCGCCGCGATCAGGATCAGGGCGCCACTTAGAAGTGCGGCTCTCGAAGTCATGCCCGCCTCCGGCTTGTAATTTGCCAGCTACTGTAACGTTACATTTCGCAAACGGCAACCGCTCACGCGATGGTCGGAATCTTCAGCCGTTCACCGCCACGGCGCGCCGACTGACCGGCGACCAGGCCCGGAACTGTGAGCGCGAGCGCTTCGTGCAGCCCAATGGCGGGTGCACGGCCCTGCACCAGGCTCGCGATGAATTCGTGGCATAGGTATGGATGCGAACCTCCATGTCCCGACGGAATGCGCAAGGCCTCGGGAAGCCGCACGCGATAGTCCGGTAAGTCGATCCCCGCGGCGCCCTCGCCCTCCTGGCCGTGAAAGGGCTGCGAGCTCGTATGGTTTGGCATGTAGAGACTGAGCTTGGTGCCGAACCACTGGGCGCGCTCGCCGTGATTCGTGCCGGTCCAGATCACGTTCGCCCGGCACACGTTGCCTGCACTCGTGGAGAACAGACCCATCATCGCGTTGTAGGGATTGTCGTATGCATTCGCACCTTTCCCGTAGCCTTTTATCTTCGGCTGCAGAATGCCGAGGCACGACACGTCTGTGAGGGTTTCGCCCGTCGTACCGGTCAGAAATGCGGTCGCGTGGGTTGGATAACGCATCGGCTCCATGCCGTAGCGCCAGGTGCGCTTGCCGTTGGCGTACCACTGTGCCTCGCGATCTTTGTCGGTGATCGGGTGGTTGTATTCGACTTCGGTGTAGAACAGCTCGCCGAATGCGCCTGCCTTGTAAAGCTCGCGTGCGGCGATGGACTCGGGCTGAAACCAGCTCGTTTCGGCCATCATGTAAGTCAAGCCGTACTTCTTCACGATGTCTCGCAGCTGCTCGGCTTGCTCGAGGCTCGTGCAAGCCGGAACCGCGCTGACGACATGCTTGCCCGCCTTCATCGCCAGTTCAGTGTGTTGGACGTGCACAGGCGCGCCTGTGAAAACGGCGACGGCGTCGACCGACTTGTCCTTGACCAGCTCTTCGAGGGAAGGATACGAGGTCTTACAGCGATAGACCTCCATCAACTTCTTGCGCCGCTCCGGGCGGTGATCGCTCACGGCTTGCACCACGCAATTCGGATCGAGATGCCAGAAGAACGCCGCACCGAATCCGCCGCCCACGACGCCCAAGCGGATCTTCTTACCGGGATCGAGCGGCGTGTGAATCGGGCCAGGCTGCAGAATCTTGTTGAGCTGCTGCGCCGAAAGCATCGCGGGCAACATTGCTCCCGTCATGAGTGCCGATGATTGTCCGAGGAACAGACGGCGCGAAATGCTGTGCGGATTTTCTGGAGCGGGCTTCGCTGGATCCATATGTCCTCTCGTTGTTCGTGTGGAGAATCGCTCGATGGAATGGCGCCACGTTCAGGGTGCGGCGCTGACGGGCGTGCTCCCTTGCCCACCCTCTCCCAGCCCAACTTCGAGCGCCTGTAGCATCGCCTCGGTCGGGACACCCTTGATCGTTTCGCCGCGCAGGCGGATCTCGATGATGCCGTTACGCGGTTGAATGTCGTTGAAGACGAGATCCACGGCACGCTGATCGGCCTTGCGTTCTCGCTGCGGTCTACGGGCATGCGCCGGCTTGTTGAAATCGTCGTTGTGCCCTGCCGTCGCCCAGACGTCCATTCGATCGACGACCTTCTTGTCGTTTACCAGAATCGTAATCGCACGTCGGTTTGCCTCCCGGAATTGATTCTCGGCGAACTTGAGTCGCGCGTAGTACGTGCCGGGACCAACGGTTACGTTGATCACGAACTCTGGGGCGTGAACCCCGTACCGGTAGAGCTCTTCGTCAACGGTGTCCGCCACGAACACTGCCTGGCGCATGGTCCACCACGTGTGCGCGACGGTGTCGGTGCGTTCGCCGGTGCGTACGACGAATTCGGTGCCAGGGCGCCATGCGTTCCCCCGGGAATCGATGTAGTCGTGGCGGCCCGCGTAGCCGAAGATCATGCGCTGCGTTGCTGTTGAGCCACCACCCTCACCGAAGCCGTTGTTCCCTTCGGCGGCCGAGTACGCAATCGCATCGATCGCGACCCTTTTGCCACGAGAGAGCGGGTTGCGCTCGCTCCCAGCAACGATGCGCAGGGTGTGTTCACCCTGTTTCAAACCGTTCCGATAATAGACAGTCTGCTGAGAGAGCTTGCGTGGGTTCCAGAAATCGATGCCCACGAGCTGCTTCTCTCCATCCAGATAGAGGTCGGCTTTGCCGCCGTCAGGGCCCACTGCTCCGATGACGCGGACCTGATTGCCCATGAAAGTGAGCTGCAGTTCGCCCGAGCCGGAGGCAGCATGCAGGCTGCCACCGTGGGCGGTTGGGTCCGACAACGCCTGCCACTTGCCACGATACTGGAGCATGCCGTCGTCGACGAGCTCCTGCGGGTCGTCGCCCTGAACAACGATCCTGGTGGCACCGTCGTGGCGTAGTGTGACGATGTAATCGCCCACGGGCAGCTTCTGCAGTGTGAAACCGTTGCTGCTCAACTCTCGGCGCTCGCTCAACGGCTGGCCGTCTGCGGTGATCGATTTCGGAGCGAAAGCGAGCCGCAGCACATCAACGGTGTCTCGCGGCGCATCGAACGTCGAGTAGTCGATGTGGCCTTTGCCGTACGTGACCGAGTTGACGACGGAGGAGCTCCGCATGATGTGGTTCTCGCGTGCGGCGCCCATGAGCTCGGGCAACCAGGCCATCGTGCGGAGCGTCCACTTCATTGCTGATGGGACGGCTGCGTTCGTCCAGCCATCAGCAGCAATACCGCCGCCATTGATGTTGTCTTCGACGACCCCGGTATCATGGACATCGTATGTGGCGAGGATCAGCATCCGACGGGCGAGCTCCTTCGCCCACTCATCGTTCGCTTGTACTCCGTACTGAGCGAACACCAGGGCAAACTCCATCGGGCCCCACGCGAGGGAGCTCCCGCAGCAGCTCGAGGACTCGGGGAATGCCCACGCGCCGCTGTACACTTCGCCCTGCGATTGCGGATCGGCGCTCGTGTGATTGAAGAATAGCGTGAGGATATTGCGGACGTCGGTTTTCCAGTTCGGGAAGTACTCTTTGTTATCCATCATGTAGCGCGCGGACCAGTCCGTCATGGTCTGGCCTTGCACCGGCATTTCCCAGTCCCAGTAGCCGCGGCCCCACGTGTCGTTCACGATCCAGGCCGGCAGCAGTACGTCACGAAAGTACGCGCGCGCGGCATCGCGCGCCTCCACATACGAGTTGTTCTTGCCGTGCTCGCCAAGTCGGATGAGCTCATCGAACATTGCGAGCTGGTAGACGAGACCGGCGGTTTGGATGTTTCCCGTCGGACTCGTGCCCCAGCCGACCTTACGCGCTGTTTCGGGCGTGGTCCCAGGTGAGTCGATCGGAACGTCCACGACCTTCTCGGGATTGGCGTATCGATTCCAAGGCGGGGCACCCGGCGTGCGATTTCGTTTCTCGACGAACACGTCAGCCCAGTGTTTGACGGCATCGAGCCAGCGCTTGTTTCCAGTCACTTGATAGGCCCGCAGCAGCGCAACGCACGCCTCGCCGACGATGTCGAGCTGTATCCATCCGTCCTCGCTCGCCTGACCGTACGGCTTGCCGCGTACCGGGACGCTGATAAGGAAGCGCGGCCAGGGATGGTTGGCGCTCGTTTGAGAGAACTTCAGGAGCGTGTCCGCGACCACTTCGAGATGCGCAAGAGCTGCCGGATCACCGGTGTAGCGGTAGTAGTCCACCCACGCGAGGATGACGCGCGCGGAGCCCTGACCACGGCCCGCGTTGTACCAGTTCCCGATCTCGGGCAACGTGATCTTGCCGTCCGGTGAGATTTTCCACGTGTTGTTGAATGCGTATCCCGGCGCGATGCCTGCTGCTTTGGGCGGTCCCACCCACTCGTACCGACGAAACGTCTCGGCCGCAATGCGCACGCGGTAGTCGAATTGTCCGTTCTGACCCTGATACCAGGGAGCGATGACGCCGTAGCGGTCCTCGACGGCCTCGTGCGCGTAATACCTTTCTTTCGTCTCAGCGCCATGCGTCGATGAGACGATCAGCAAGGCCGTCAGTGACGCCAGCGCCGCGCGGACACGGTGCGTGGTTGGTTCAGACATCAGCTCGTCCCCTCTCGATCCTGCGTGTAGTTGACCGTCAGAAGCGGCGGCTCAGGGTGAACCCCACCGTACGCGGCTGGTTGATCGCGACCTCTCTGAAATTCTGTTGGAAAAAGTTCGCCATCGATTCGAACATGACGATGTCGTTGAACACGTTGGAGACATAGAGCTGTGCGGACCAGGCTTCGCTGTCTGCGCCCAATCGGATATCCGTGAGCCGATACTGCTCGGCTACGAGGAAGAGTTGCCGCGTGCGTAGCGTATTGCGGTCGCCGAAGCCATTAATGCGCTCGCCCACGTAGCGCCAGTCAGCGCGCAGCCACCCCGAGAAACCCTCGGCGACGCGGGACAGGGGAAAGTTGTATTGAACGCCGGCATTGGCGGTCCATTTCGGCACGCCGCGGATGAGGTCACCCTTCTCGAGTGGGTCGCCGACCGAATCGAACACGCCCGGCACGAACTCGCTGATCTCGGCGTTTGCGTTGGCAACGGATCCGTTGAGAGTCCAGCTTCGATTGGGTGCATACACGGCTTCGAGCTCGAAGCCGGTGATCTTCGCGCCGCCCACATTCCCTTGGATGACCTGCGAGCAGCGGGTGTCGATGGAGTTGAGAATGACGACTTGCTGCAGATCCTTCCAGTCGACGTAGTACGCGGCGCCGTTCAGCCGGAGCCGATTGTCGAGCCACGTCGTTTTGAATCCCACGTCATACGACCAGAGCTTGTCGGAGTGATTCCCGCCGACATAGTTGTCATAGAGCCCGTAGTTCCGCATGACGGTTTCGCATTCTGGCGGGCGGATCTCGATGATTCCGGTCTGAGGCGCTTCGCTGCCGATACGCATGCCGCTGCCCGCAGTGGCATATAGCATCTTGTCTTCGTTCAAGTGGTAGCTGAGATTGAAGCGCGGTGTTTTGCCGTCGCTTTTCAGCACACCGTAAGAGGTTCGCGGGCGGCCATCGGCGCGGAACAAGGGGTCGTCAAGGTTGTCCGCGATGCGCGTGCCGTCCGGAAGCCGGATGTCGCCGTAACCGGCGCCCGTCACGATCTTCTCCTGGTCGAAGTAGCGTACGCCTGCACCTAGCGACAGCTTCGACGTCAGGTGTAGCGTCAGATCGACGAATGCCGCTTTGTTCGTGTAGTCACCCGCACCTGTGGCGCCCGCGATGAGTCCGCCTTTGGTCATCACGCTCTCGGTGTTGGGGCCTTTGTTCAAGTTCCAGGTCGGCGCCGTCATCGCATAGCCGCCCTCCCGCACTTCGTTCTGGTGAAAGACCCCCAGCACGTAGTCGAACCGCATGTCGCCGAAGAGCGGTCTATCCTGACCTTGCAGCCGCAGCTCGTGCGTCCACTGCTTCGTGTGCGTGATGAAGGGGAACGCGACCGGGACGGGGTACGGGTCGCCGTTCAAGCGGACGTACTGGTCTGCGATCAGCTTGGTCGCATCGACCGTTTCGCTGAGATCGTTCAGATAGTGGCCGCCGATGTACTCGACGCGCCCGAATCCCAGATCGTATCCAAGCTCGAGTGACGTGAGCTGATATTCGCTCGAATTGGGGCTCTGGGTGAAGCGGTTGATGATCAGCGGCCGCGAATCGTTGTAGTCCACGTGCCACGAATCGTCGGCGGCATCCTTCTGCCACATCGCGAAGAGCTTCGCAGAGAAGCGCTCGGTGGGCGTATACGTGAACGAGATGCGACCACCCACGCTGTCGGTCTTGTTGGAGTCTTTCTTGAAGCTGCCGTTGGAGGGCACGCGCGGGTCGATCGCACCTTTGAAGGGCACGAGCGCGCCGGTTTGATCGAGCGCTGGGAAGACATGATCGATGAAGCCGCCGTTGCTGTTCTTGAAGGCGACGCCGCGCACCGCGAGGACGTCCTCGATGAGCGGCACGTTCACGATAGCGTGCGCATCGTAGACCTGTCCGCCCTTCTTGATCATGCCGGCCCCGACGCCGAATTCGGCATCGAAGGCATCGGTGCGGGCTTCGTTCGGGATATAGCGGACCACGCCACCCATGGCCGCGATGCCGAACAGCGTACCCTGCGGCCCTTTCAGTACCTCGATACGGTTCAAATCCACCATGCTGGTGTTCACGCTGAACACCGGAATTTCGCCGATCGTGAAAGCCGTCGTGGCATTGGCTGTGTTGTCGCCGATTCCGCCGCGCACCTGATTGGTCACACCGCGAATCACCGCGATGGGGCCGCCGCGCCGGCTATTGAGGCCCTGGCTCATCGTGATGCCCGGGACGTAAGTGGCCCAGTCACGAAAATCGCGCATCGCGAGCCTGGATAGCGAATCCTCGCCCAGGGCGGAAACGGAGAGCGGCGCGTCCTGCAGATCCTCGGCACGCTTCTGCGCCGTGATCGTGATTTCCTGCAGACCGCCTTCCTCAGCGGCCGATGCGTAGCTACTGGCTAATGCGGCCGCCACCGCGATCGAAATCGCGCACGTGCGTGCCGAATTAGTTGCGTGTTGCTGGTGATCGGCCGGGAACTGGAGCGGCGCGTTGCGCGACATCGTTCGATCTCATGCAATGTACGTTCTTCTCACCGCAGGCTGCTGACGCGCTGCGGCCCCCCGAGAACTGTAACGTTAAAATTTAGACTAGCCGAACGTCAGTACACATGCAAGTCGCCCGCGGCGAATGGAGCGCGTCCGCGCCGCGACCACAGGGTTGTATGATGTAATCCGACTCCAATCTTGGAACGAGGCGCTTGCGAGCAATGAAACTCCGAGGCAAGAAGGCGCTGGTCACCGGTGCGGCACAAGGGATCGGTCGCGCCATCGCGCTGCGGTTCGTCCAGGAAGGCGCCAGCATCGCATGCATCGACTGCGCCGCGGACGCACTCGGCGCAACCGTTCGGGATTTGCAGAGCGTCGGCCGCGAGCGCGGCGCACAGGTCATCGCCATTACGGCCGATGTAGGGATTGCTGCGGATGTGGAACGCTCGAGCCGCAGTGCACTCGCTCAGTTACAGGGGCTCGATATCCTCGTCAACAACGCGGGAGTGAACGCGGCAGGTAGCGTGGAGGCCGTCAGTGCCGATGCTTGGAACAGGGTAATGGCGGTCAATCTCACGAGCATGTTTTTGTTCACCAAGGCGGTGTGGCCCGTCTTCTCGAAGCAGAAGCACGGCGCCATCGTGAACATGTCCTCCATCATGGGGCTCACGGGCGTTCGCGAGAGCTTCGCCTACTGTGCAAGCAAGGCAGCGATCATCGGGTTGACGAAAAGTATCGCTGCGGACGGGGCGCCGCTCGGCATTCGGGTGAATTGCATTTGCCCCGGGTTCGTTAGCACTCCCATCATGGACCAGGCTCACAGTCGGCAAATGCAAGACCGCATCAGCGTCCAGATTCCCGCGCGGCGGATGGCCGCGCCAGCGGAGATCGCGGCGGGCTGCCTCTATCTGGTCTCGGATGATGCCTCTTACGCGAGCGGCTCGGTGCTCGTGCTGGATGGCTCGGCCACGGCGGGCTTTGCGGGGTGCTATCTCGAGCAGAGCTGAGCCGGCGGTCTGCTGCTGGAGCGCGGGTGTGGACCAACGCTGGCAAGCCGAAGGCAAGCGTGCTGGTTGAGCACAAGCTCGGTCAGCGGGTCCATGGGGCCGTGTCTTCGGAGCGGATCGCGTAGCGGGCGATGGCTTCTTGCACTATATGCGGAGATATCGCCGCAGCCTCCGAGAGCGCGCGCAGCGAGGCGAGGACGATGTGAGCGCGGTCGACCTCGAAGAAGCGGCGCAGCTCGGTCCGCGTGTCGCTGCGTCCAAATCCGTCGGTACCCAGGGCGATGAAGCGCGCCTCAACGTGCGCCGCGATCATGAGCGGATACGCACGGACATAGTCGGTTGCCACAACGATGGGCGTAGGACCCGGAAGACATGTGGCGAGGTGGCTGTTTCGCGGAGACTGCAGTGGGTGCAGACGGTTCCAACGTTCCACATCCTGCGCATCGCGCGCGAGCTCGGTGAAGCTCGTGACACTCCAGACCTCGCTCGAGACTGCCCAGTCGGTCTCCAGCATCCTCGATGCCGCGATGACCTCTCGAAGGATCGCGCCGGATCCGAGCAGTCGCACGCGAGCCGGCGTGCGGCTTCCGGGGGAGGACAGCCGATACATACCTTTGACGATGCTCTCTGCTGCATTTGGAGGAAGCGACGGCTGCTCGTAGCTCTCGTTCATGACCGTGAGGTAGTAGAGCTCGTCTGCGCCCTCCTCCATGATCCGGCGCATGCCATAGTCCAGAATGATCGCGAGCTCGTATGCGAGTGCTGGATCGTATGCACGGCAGTTCGGAACGGTTGCTGCGAGCAGGTGGCTCGAGCCGTCCTGGTGCTGCAAGCCCTCTCCTCCGAGCGTCGTGCGGCCGGCCGTCGCGCCGATCAAGAATCCGCGCGAGCGCTGATCCGCTGCCGCCCAGATCAGATCGCCCACGCGCTGGAAGCCGAACATGGAATAGAAGATATAGAAGGGAAGCATCCTGATTCCTTGGGTGCTGTAAGCCGTTGCGGCCGCAACCCAAGAGGACAGCGCCCCTCCTTCCGTGATGCCTTCTTCCAGAAGCTGACCATCACGCGCCTCGCGATACGCAAGGAGTGATCCGGCGTCCTCCGGTTCATAGAGCTGTCCGGCGGACGAATAGATTCCGACCTGGCGAAAGAGCGGCGCCATGCCGAAGGTTCTTGCCTCATCGGCCACGATTGGCACGATGCGGGGACCGAATGTCCTGTCCCGGAGCAGGCCCGTCAGCGCACGAACGAAGGCCATCGTGGTGGACATCTCTTTACCCTGCGGCGCCAGGGCGAACTGCGCATAGCTCTCGAGCGGCGGGACTGCGACGCGCGGCGCGGTGGCGCGACGACGAGGCAGCGGTCCCCCGAGCTGCGCGCGTCGTTCGCGCAGATACGTCAACTCCGCGCTGTCCTCGGGCGGTCGATAGAACTTCAGCTCTGCCACGTCGGCATCGGTGAGCGGCAGAGCGAATCGATCGCGGAAATCCTTCAGCGCGGCGATATCGAGCTTCTTTTCCTGATGCGCCGTCATACGCGACTCTCCCGCGCGTCCCATTCCGTATCCCTTCTTGGTCTTTGCAAGAATGACGGTAGGGCGTCCCTTGCACGAGACTGCCGCGGAATAGGCGGCGTAGAGCTTGCGGAAATCGTGCCCGCCGCGCTTCAGTGCGTCGATTTGCTGGTGCGACATGTGCGCGACGAGGGCGCGAAGATCCGGATCGAGCTGAAAGAAGTGTTCCTCGTTGTATCTGCCGTCGTTTGCGCCGAGTGTCTGATATTGACCATCCACCAGCTGCGCGAAGCGGCGCACCAGCGCGAAGCGATGATCGCGTGCGAATAGCGGATCCCAATCCGAGCCCCACAGCACCTTGATGACATTCCAACCGGCTCCCACGAACAGCGCCTCGAGCTCCTGGATGATCTGTCCGTTCGAACGGACTGGACCATCGAGACGTTGCAGATTGCAGTTCACAATCCAGGTGAGATTGTCGAGTTGCTCGCGCGCGGCGAGCGTGAGTGCGCCGACGGCCTCGGGCTCATCGAGCTCGCCGTCGCCGAAAATGCCCCAAACGCGGCGCTCGCTGCGCGGCGTGAGCCCGCGATGCTGGAGGTAGCGCATGAAGCGCGCCTGGTAGATCGAGCTGATCGGTCCGATGCCCATCGAGCCGGTTGGAAACTGCCAGAAGTCCGGCATGAGCCACGGGTGCGGGTACGAGGAGAGTCCCGCGCCGCCGACTTCCTGCCGGAAGTTGGCCAACTGAGCCTCGCTCAAACGGCCCTCGAGGTAAGCGCGTGCGTAGATGCCCGGTGCGGAATGAGGCTGAAAGTAGACGAGGTCACCGCCATCCGGGGCGTCTGCGCCGCGAAAGAAGTGGTTGAACCCGGTCTCGAACAGCTCCGCGGCGGACGCGAAGCTCGCGATGTGACCGCCGAGCTCGCCATAGGATTTGTTCGCGCGCACGACCATGGCCAGCGCGTTCCAGCGAATGATCGAGGTGATGCGCTGTTCGAGCTCGATGTCGCCCGGATACGGCGGCTGCTTCGCGAGCGGTATGGTGTTGTGGTAAGCGGAGAACCTCGCTGCGGGAGCGAGCACGCCGAGATCGCGTGCATGCTCCTCCAGCGCGCGTAGCAGGAACAGCACGCGGTCTTCCCCTGCAACGCGCGCGACAGAGTCCAGCGCGTCGAGCCACTCTCGCGTCTCTTCCGGGTCCGCATCCACATGTGCTCGTGTCGAGCCGTCCATGCTCCACGGTGCGGCGATGCTCATGGCGTTCGCACCGACGCGCTCTCGGGCACCGCAGCTCGGACGACGTTGATGAGCGGCTCTCCGCGCGCGAGGCGATCCAGGTTCGTCGCAACTTCCGCCCAGCGGCGCTGAACCATGCCGCGGGTCCATCCGGACATGTGCGGCGTCATGATGACGTTGTCGAGCTGCTCGAAGGGAAAAGCCGAGGGGCGTGGATGTGCGTGCTCAGCGTTCGGATATCGATACCAAACATCGAGCACTGCACCCGCAATGCGCCGGGACGCGAGCGCGTGATACAGCGCGCCCTCTTCCACGATCGGACCGCGGGACACGTTGATGACGAAGGCGCTGCGCTTCATGGTATCGAGAAGCTGCGCGCTCAAGAGCCCCTCGGTCTGCGGTGTGAGCGCACAAGTCACGATGACGAAATCCGCGGCCGCCACGCTCTGAGCGATATCGGGGAGACCGACGAACTCGTCCACTTCCGGCGGCACCACGGCCGGAACGCTCCGGTTGCAGACAATGACGCGCATGCCCATAGCCCTGGCGCGTTTCGCCGTCTGCTGACCTATGCGTCCGTACCCGATCAGGCACACCGTTGCACCGTGGACTTCCTCGTGCTGCGGATGGGACGGCGCACCGCTCCAGCGCCAGTGGCCGGCCGCGAACTCACGGTGCAGGCTCATCACATCGTGCGCGCATGCCAGCATCGCGAAGATGCAGTACTCAGCGATGGCAATCTCGTGGCCATATGCGTTGCAGATCGCAACGTGCGCTGGCACAGCATCAAACTGCACCGCATTCAGGCCCGTGGCGGGCGCCTGTAGCAGGCGGAGCGCCGGCATGGCGGGATAGGTGCTATCGAAACGGATCGCGATGAGCGCTTGTGCGGTTGCGAAGTGTGGCGAACCGCGATCGCGAGGTGAATAGGATTCCAGGCAGGTCAGCTGCCAGGGCGTTGTGAGCTTGGAACGCAACACCTCGACATAGGGCGCGCTTTCCGCGCCAATCAGGAGCGCCTCGAGTTTCATTTCACACCATGCATCCATCTGCGTATCGCCGGCGTACACGTGATCGCGATTACGCCGAGCACCAGCGACGCCAGCGCGAGATAACCGAAGAAGAGCTGATAGTGCCGGACTGACCCACCGTCACCCACCTGCGTGGGATCGATCGCCGATAGCTTTGCGATAGCAGCGGCGAAGAAGTTGCCGATCGCGACAGAGAGCATCCAGAGACCCATCATCAGCCCCACGAGCGCGCGCGTGGCCAGCTTCGTCACCGCCGACAATCCGACGGGCACGATGAAGAGATCGCCTACGGCAAAGAATAGGTAGAGCAGGAGCAGCCAAATTGGATGCAGTTTGGCATCCCCGCTGGGCCAGAAGGCGCCGAGTGCCACGACACCGTAGCCAACGCCGAGCAGCAGCAGGGATTGCGCGAATTTCGCCGGTGTAGAGGGGTTGTGACCGCGTCTTTCGAGGAACCCCCAGAGCCAGGCGAACACGGGCGAGAGTGCGATGACGAGGAATGGCAGCAGACCTTGTAGCTGCGCAGAGCGGATCTCGACGCCCGCGATGTGCCGATCGATGACGCGCTCGGTGAAGAGATTGATCGAGCTGCCAGTCTGCTCGATGAGTGCCACGAACGCTACCCAGATCGCCATCAACATCGTCGCCGCGAAGAGCTGCTGGCGCTCCGCTCGAGGCAGTCGCTTGAATCCGTAGGCGATGATTGCACCGGCAACGACGAAGAATGTGGCGCCGACGATGTATCCGAGAGCATCCACCATTCGGACGAGGGGCCATACGAGCACAATGCAGAGTACAGCTCCTGTGTAGATGAGCATTTCCACGCTGAGGCCGAACACCGAGCGGGCGCGCAGTTTCGCCGAGTCAGGCGGTGCGCCGATGCCCCGCAGGTGCTTCTGGCCCGCCAGAAAAACCGCGAGTCCGATAAGAATGCCGAGTCCGGCGACCCCGAAGCCATACCCCCAGCCGTATTTCTGGCCGAGGTAGCCGCAGATCACGGCCGCGATCGTCGCGCCGAAATTCACGCCGAAGATGAATACGGTGAAGCCCGAGTCACGCAGATGGCCTTCCTTCGGATAGAGCTCTCCGACCATCGCGGAAATGTTGGGCTTCAAGAGCCCCACGCCAACGATGAGACAGGCCAGTGACAGATGGAACAGCGGCAATTGACCGGGCGCAAGGTACGCGGCGGTACTGCGCCCGAACAGGACGTCATCGATCGCCAGACCAATGTGACCCACGCTCATGAGAATGGCACCCAGGGTCACGCACTTTGTGAAGCCTAGATAGCGATCCGCAACGAGGCCGCCGAGGATGGGCGAGAGATAGACGAGCGCCGTGTACGTGCCGTAGGTGGCGAAAGCCAAACTATCCGAGTACCCGAAGCGATTGACGAGGAAGAAGACCAGCAGCGCCTTCATCCCGTAAAAGCTGAAGCGCTCCCACATTTCCGTGAGCGCGAGGACGTAGAGCCCCTTCGGATGCCCGAGAAAAGTGTCCTTCACGACGGGGGCGCGCAAATCGTGGCTCAGCTCATCCGCTCGATGGTGCGAGTGGCGAGCTGCAGAACCCTCTCCATGGACCCCTGCTGATAAAGAGCCACTCGAACCTGGTACACATCTCTTTGGAAGGCATCGGGGACAGGAAGGTAGTTGAGGCAGCCGTCGGTCGCATTGAGCACGGCAACCGTCGTATGTGGGAACCGGGCACGCAGCTCAATCTGGAATTGGCTGTACGGTTCGGCCGGCGTTGCGAGCACGAATGCATCTCCCAACCGCCAGCACGTGAGATAGAAGTCGCCTTCGGCACCGTCGCCCACGATCGCCCGTCGATCCATTGCACGCTCGAGGCGCTCGAGCTCGTAGCGACTAGGATTTGCGGCCATGGCGCGCTCGATGTCCGCACGCGTCGGCATGTCCCGGATGGGCAATGTAGTTGTGACGCGTTCAGCCGTGATCGCCTCGCTGATGGATGGCTTCTTCGTGAGCTGCCAGATACCGAGCGCCGTACCGGATTCCTCGATGCCCCGGTACTCGAGCCGATGGCCAGGGGGAGGCATGGCGGTGAGCGCTGCGAGGGCTGCATATCCGAGCTCGCGCCCATTTTGTTCGGCCGCTTCAACATTCGATTCGTAACTGCGCCGAGGTGTCATGTCACCGGAGGCGCCGTGAAAGAAGACGCACGTGCCCCCCACTTCTCGTTCGATGAGCTCGCGCATCGCGCCGACGTAGTCGGATGACAGGAGTTTGTTGCCTCCACCCAGCGAGACGGGATGGCAGGCGTAGTTGACGATCGTGCCGAACACATGACCCGCTGCGTCGGTGATACGGCCCACCAGCACAGTGTCGTCGGATGGCCCGCGGGGGTTGATCCCGCAAATGTCGCGATTGGACGCGGGGTCGATCGCGTCACGATTGAACGCCATGCCGCATTTGCCATACGCCCAACCCACGATCGCCTCGCGTGCGCTTGCGCGTGCCTGGACGATGAGATCGCAAAAGAGATCGGGCAGCGAGTCGAGGTACGGTGCGATGAGATGGCCGCCCGCCCGATCCGCGTGCTTGCGCAACAACATGGGACTGCTGTGCGAATGAGACGGATGCAGCAGCAGTTGCTGCGGCTCGAGTTGCATTCGGGTAGCGATCGCCCGCCGCAGCTTAGTGGCCTCCTCCTGCCAGAAAACCATGACATCCAGGGTGAGGAAGACGAGCTCGTTTGCCCCCGTGGAGTCCTGAAAAACGATGCATGTCGCAAAGAGTGGTCGGTGAACACCTTCGGCGACATCATGGGCGGCGCTGCCCCACGTGCGCGAATAGATTCCAACGGGCGGAGTGGCGTCGCGGCGCGCGATGCCGACGCGGCCGCGAAATTCCGGGTGCGAAAGGTTGAGGCTCGGTATGGCCGGCATGCGTTTCAGCGATTCAATGCAGACTTCTCGAGGGTGGCGAGCCCGATGCCCGTGCTGCCGAATTCGTTGCCGACGTAGAACATCCAGAGCTGCGCGCCCATATCGATGACCGTGGGGTAGGACTGATTCTTCGAGTCGAACTCGCCCGGCGTCGATGAGAGCACGGGCCGATCGAACTTGCGCTCCCAGTGGATGCCATCGGTGCTCCGCGCATATTCGATGTGATAGCCCAGCTCTCTGCTGGTGATATCGTGCCACTTCGTGCGGTCGGAATCCTCTGTGGGCCGATACCGCTCATGTGGATCGGAAGGTTTCGCGCCTGGAGGCATTGCGTACACGCTGAACCACATGTGATACACGCCGTCGACTTTCAGAACGTTCGGCTTGCCGAGCACGGCCTCATACGGATCGACCGCGCCAACCCGCGCCCGCAGGGCCGGCTCGGGCGCCTTCGTCCAGTGGATTCCGTCCTGCGAGGAGGCGGCGCCGATGTGCACGATGCCGCGATTGCGTTCGCCGAAATGGACGTATCGCTCTCCCGCCGTGTACCACATGAGGTAGCGATTCGGCGCGTCCCGAACGATGCTGACCGATCCCGTGAGCCCCGCGTCGTAGCTCCCTTTTGGACCCAGGGGCAAAGCGGTTTCACGGACGACCTGCCAGGTAAGACCTTGGTCATTGCTGATCGCAAGCCCGGTCCGATTCGAGATCTCCTCGGGAGGCGCCCACGAGCCCCAGGTCGCGTAGTACATGAGCCACGGCCCATCATCACGCGGCAGCACGAACGGGAAGCCCACGCCGCGATCACGGATGTTGCCGGATGGATCGGGCCCGAGGAGCGGCTTTTCCGATACGAGCGTCCACTCGAACGGATTGCGCGAGACGGCCTCCGCCGCGAGGATCACGTGACGGCCGTGCCAGGGCGGGACGCCATCCGCCGCCCAGAAGTACATGCGCAAGCGTCCGTTTGCGAGTTTCACGACACTCGGGCAAGACACGAGCTTCGCGGACTGGGGCCCGGCGAAACCGGGCTTTATCAGTACGCCCCGCTTGACCCAGGGTTGAAACGAAGGCGTCTCTTGGGGCGCGGCGTTGGTCGCGGCAGATGACCCTGCACGCGCTGGGCAGGCGAGTGCAATCACCGTCCACATGAGCAACACAGTAGGCAAAAGGTGGGTCGCGGCTACTCGCATCAGAACACCTCGTATGAGCTCAGCCTGCTGGCCGCGTGAGTCTGGTTCGGCGGCTCGATTCAGTGTAACGTTACAAAATAGAAGTTCCAAGCACAATGAGCACTCGCTTGTCAGCGGAACCCGGCACGACATGGGAGGCTATTGAGACGCCTGCACTGCTGATCGACGCCGCCGCGCTCGAGCGCAATCTGCGGCGGATGGCCGACTTTGCCGCGCGACACGGTGTCGCGCTGCGCCCTCACGCCAAGACGCACAAATGCCCGGTCATCGGACTGCGGCAGATCGAGCTGGGTGCCGTCGGGCTCTGTTGCCAGACAGTACGCGAAGCCGAGGCGATGGTCAGTGCCGGCGTTCAAGACGTGCTGGTCACGAATCAAGTAATTGGGCCAGGGAAAATCGATCGATTGATTGCGCTTCGCACGCGAGCCCGCGTCGGCGTGTGCGTTGATGATGCAAGGAATGTCGGTGAGCTCAGCGCGGCCGCCACCTGCCACGGGACGAATCTCGACATTGTCGTGGAGATCGATGTGGGGAGCGAGAGGTGCGGGGTGCCACCAGGTGCCCCCGCCCTCGCACTGGCGCGACAGGTAGCGGAATCGCCTGGGTTGCGCCTGCGCGGCATCCACGCCTATCACGGTCGCGCGCAGCATTTGCGCGAGCATCGTGAGCGTCAGGCGGCTGTCGGTCGCGCAATCGATCTCAGCCGCGAGACTCGCGATCTACTGCAAGCCGCGGGACTCGCTTGCGCGGTAATCACCGGTGCGGGTACCGGTACGTTCCCTCTGGAGGCAAGCAGCGGCGTCTATACCGAGATCCAGGCGGGCACGTACGCCTTCATGGACGCTGACTATGCGCGCAATCGAACCCCGGCGGGCACACCTTTCGATCGGTTCGAACAGAGCGTCTTCGTGCTCACCACAGTCATCAGCCGCCGCTCGCACGAAACGGCGGTAGTCGATGCAGGTCTCAAGGCGATCGGCGTGGACGCCGGAATGCCGGTGGTCGCGAATGCCGACGGAGCGCGCTACGTGCGAGCGTCCGACGAGCACGGCGTGCTCGACCTCACAACGTGCGCACGCGCTTTGCAGATCGGCGAGAAGCTGAAGCTCATACCCGGCAACTGCGATCCGACTGTGAATCTCTATGACGAGTACGTGGTGTTACGCGAGGGACGCGTCGCCGCACTGTGGCCTGTCGCTGCACGCGGCCCCGGAAACTAGGAGGGCAAATCATGCCGAAACGACTAACGCCCGAACAGATTCGAGACTTTCGAGAGTTCGGCTACGTCTCCCCAGTGCGTGTGCTGTCCGAAGGCGAGGCCATCGGGATCCGCGAACGACTGGAAGCGTTCGAGAGGCGCCAGGGGGCACCTCTTCACGGCGCACTCAGGCACAAGTCCCATCTGCTCTTTCCTTGGCTGAATGACTTGATTCGCGAGCGGCGGATCCTCGACGCGATCGAGGACCTGTTCGGCGCCAACCTGCTGTGCTGGACCACGAATTTCTTCATCAAGGAGCCGCGCGACGGCGCCTTCGTCTCCTGGCATCAAGACTCCACGTATTGGGGTCTGTCCGCTCCCGATGTGGTCACCGCATGGGTTGCGCTCTCCGAAAGCAATGAGCAGAACGGCTCGATGCAAGTCATCCCCGGGACTCATCTGATGGATCAGCTTCCGCATCGGGATACCTTCGCCGCACGCAATCTACTGACGCGCGGGCAGGAGATCGCAGTGGACGTCGATGCCTCGAAAGCAGTCTCGATCAATCTCATGCCCGGCGAGATGTCGCTGCATCACGTGCGTATCGTTCACGGCTCGCCGCCCAATCGATCCGCGGGCCGGCGCATCGGATTTGCAATCCGCTACATCCCCACTTACGTGCGGCAATTGCAGGGGGATGACTCGGCCACGCTCGTTCGCGGCGTTGATGAGTACCGCACCTTCCAGCACGAGCCGCGACCGGAGCGAGACCTCGATCCGGCACTCGTGGCAGTTCACGAGGCCGTAACGCGTCGTAACGCGCAAATCCTCTACAAGGGAACTGCGGTCGAGAAGTTCTGAAAGCTGCAGCCGCGCGCCAGGCGTTGGCGATCGGTCACGTGGCGCTCAATGCGGCGAGGCTGGCGTCGAGTTGCTCGAGCGTGAAGTCGATATCCGCGATGGTGTGCGCCGCCGAAATCGAGCATTGCTTGGTGGCGATCGGAATGAAGAAGACACCGCGCTCCACGAGCGTGCGCCGCAGGGCGACGTCTCGATCGAAGTTGTGGCCCAGGATGATGTCGTGCAGATCGCGCGGCCTGCGTTCGCTGAAATAGAAGGAGAGTGCCGAACCCTGGCGGGCGACGACCGCGCGGACACCGTGCTTCGCAAAGAGCTCGCACATGCCTGCTTCGAGCCGCGCGCCGAGCTGCTCGAGGTGTGAATACAGTGCGGCTTCGTTCGCAGCGAGATACTCGATGGTTGCGATCGCCGCTGCGACGGCGACCGGGTGGCCATTGTAAGTGCCGGCGACGAACGGTCGGCGCGCTGGATCGGGGTGACACAAATGATCCATGAATCGCTGCCGGCCCCCGACCACCGCGAGCGGGAAGCCGTTCGCGATTGCCTTGCCATACACGACGAGATCGGGTCGAACGCCGCTCAGGGCGCTGAAGCCACCCAGGGAATGCCGAAATCCGGTTTTCACCTCATCGAAGATCAGAACGAAACCGAGCTCGTCGGCGAGCTTACGCAGACCTTCCAGGTAACCCGGCACCGGCTGCACGACACCGATATTTTGCAGCACAGGCTCGGTAATGACTGCGGCGATCGGATAGCGATCGCATACGTAGCGCACGGAGTCGAGATCGTTGAAATTGACAGCGTGCACGAACCGTGTGGTCTCGACAGTAGTGCCCGAACCGAGCGGTCGCAGCGGATACTCGCCGGGCGACACGCGCGGGCCGATCTGCGCCACCGAGTTGAACACGTTAACCGCCAGCTCGTCGTGGTTGCCGTTGTAGCCGCCCTGCATGACGATGAAATGCGATCGGCCGGTGATCGCTCGGCTCAACCGGATGGCGAGAGAGGTGGCTTCACTACCGGTGTTGAGCAGAGTCACCTTATCCACCGCACGAACGTGCTTGCATATCAGCTCGGCAAGCCTGCCCTCCAGTGCAGACAGGCCCGCCCCGAAGAGACTGTCCGAGCCGTTCAGAATATCGATCGCGGCCTGGTTGACCGGCTTGAAGTTGTGCCCGAGCAAGTAGGGTGCGAAGCCTGCGTGGTAGTCGATGTAGCGCTTGCCATCGAGGTCCCACAGATGCGCGCCCTCGCCCCGCACGAATGCAATGGGAGGGTCGATGGCTCGATTCGCGGAGCTGATGCCGCCTGGAATGTACGCGGTGTTGCGCGCAATCAGCGCTTCGAGCTTCTTGGAGATGGTATTGCTCATCCTGTAATCGTCGCGATGTCGAAAACGCCGCGTGCTCGAGGCACGCGGCAAGTGTGCCTCGGTTTTTCAGAACCGCTTCGCGATCGTGAATCCGATCGTTCGCGGCTGACTGACCGAGCCTGACCTAATGTTCGCCTGAAAGACCTCCTGGCTCGACTCGTAGATCGCCAAGTGATCGAACAAGTTGGAGATGTACAGCGAGAGCGACAGATCGCCTTCGTCTGCTCCGAGGCGCAGATCGGTCAGGCCATAGCCGTTGGCGAAGAAGCGCGAGCGGGTAAGGTCGGCGCGCAGCAGTTGCTTGTCGCCATAGTTGTTCATGCGCTCGGCGATATAGCGATAGTCGGCTCGCAGGTAACCGGCGAAACTGCGCCCGAGGATATCCGGATAGCGAAAGCTGTACTCCACACCGAGGGTAGCGGTGTACGGAGATACCATGCGCAGGCGATCGCCCTTCTTCAGGTTAACGCCCGGGAGTGAAGAACCGACGCCCAAGGGAATCGACGTGAACCTCGCGTCCGTGTACGCCAGAGCGCTGGTGAATTCCCAGCGGTCGTTCATCACGTACGCGAGCTCGACTTCGATGCCATCGGAGGTCACCTCGCCGACGTTGGCCGGAATCTGTGCGTTGCACGCGGGATCGTATTGAACGAGCTGGATGCTCTGCTGCAGGTCCGACCAGATGAGATGGTACAGCGCGATGTTTGCGAGGAGACGGTTATCGAGCCACTTCGATTTCAGACCGAGATCGTAGGACCAAACGGTGTCGGTCTTCGTGCCGTTCTGCAGGTCGTCGAGGACGCCGAGGGACTGCGCGAGGGGCGTGCAATGGGGCGCATTGGTGGCAAGGCCGGTCGGATTCGGAAAGCCCTGCGCCAAGCGCTTCCCTTGCGCCGCGGTGAAATAGAGCATCCGATTGTCGCCGAACTTGTAGGAGATGGTGGCGCGCGGGGTCACGCCGTTCTCGGAGATATTGCCTACGTTTGCCGGCGTGTCGTGCGCCGTCAGGTCGTCGCCGACCGTGGCGCCGTTGGCTGCGCGACCGGAATAGAAGTCGCCATACCGCCATTCGAAGCTGTGGAAGTCCTGCTCGAAATAGCGTACGCCCGCACCGATCGAGAGTTTCGGGGTGATGTTGAGCGTGAGGTCCACGAAGGCCGCCTTGTTCTTGTAGTGTCCGCGACCTTCCGATGCGAGGACGATTCCTTCAGGCGTGAGAATGGGAACCGTGTTCGGGCCTTTCTTCAGGTTCCAGTCGGGCACGGAGACCGAGAACGTGCCGCCGCGGTTTTCATCGTGATAGTAGAGACCGGTAATGTAGTCGAAGGTCATCCCGCCGAAGAGCGGTTTACCCTGCCCTTGCAGGCGCAGCTCGTTCGTGACGATATTGCTCTTGGTGCGGAAGGGAAAAGAGCTCGCCGCAGGGAACGGATCGGGCGGTAGCCCTCCCGGGCCGTCCGCATCGAGAATCGGACGGGCGCCGGCCAGCAATGTCGGGATTTGCGGTGTGTTGTCGGTCGTCTCGCTGTTGCGGCCCTGATAGTAGCCGCCGACGTACTGCAGACTTCCCAGCGCTCCGAGCTCATAGGACGCCTCGAGGGATGAGACGGTGAAATCCTCGGTGAGCGGCTGCTTGGCAAATCGATTCAAGATGAGCTTGTCGCTCTTGACGTTCAGATCCGCGATGGTCGTGGTGGCGTAGTCGGTGTTTTGCCAATTCACGAAGCCCTTGAGCGTGAAGTCATCGTTCGGGGTGTACTTGAACGAGAACCGGGCTCCCGTTTTGTCCATCTTGTTCGCATTGTCGATCGTGTTGATGCGGTTCGCTTCGCGGAAATCGTTGCCGTTCTTCGGGTCGAGCGGCGCCGTCTGCGAGAGGGAGGGCTGGATCAGATCGATGAAGCCGCCGTTGTGCTCACGGTTGGCTGCGAAGCGGATCGCCAGCACGTCCGTCACGAGCGGGACGTTCGCCATGAAGCCGAACTGGTTGGTCGTGCTGCCTTGATGAATGGCGCCCGCCCCTGCGTTGACTTCGGCGGCGAACCTGTCGGTACGTGCTTCGTTCGGAATGAATCGGATCATGCCGCCCATCGCGGCGATGCCTTGGAGAGTGCCCTGCGGTCCGCGCAGCACTTCGATGCGACTCATGTCATAGAGGCCGGGGTCACCGTTCATGAACGGAACTTGGCCTACCGTGAAGCTCGTCGTCGCACCTGAGGACACTTCCCAGAGCTGTCCCCGGTACACCTGGGTGACACCGCGGATGGTCGCGGATGGACCGGTGCGGCGCGATGGGTCCTGGCCTTGTACGACCGTGATGCCCGGCACGTGATCCGCCCACTGACGGAAGCCGAGCATGCCTTGTTTTGTAATCTCATCGCTCGTGAGGGCCGTCACTGCGAGCGTGACCTGCTGCAGATTCTGCTCGCGTTTCTGCGCGGTCACCGTGACCTCTTGGAGCTCCTCCGCCCGCACTGGCGAAGCGGCGGTCGCCAGGATCGGAGCAGTGAGTGCGAGCAAGCGAATCAGTGGCGAACGCATTTCGAGAAGACCCCCGTCGGTCAAAGTGTAGTCGCTGGGCATGTGTTATTATAACGTTACAATAGATAGCATGCGCAGCGATTCACTGCAAGGGATTGGCCCCTGCAGCGCGCCGCTGCGGATATTTTCCAGGCATCTGCATGCGCCACCTGCTCGTGTTGTCCGTCTTCGACCTGCTTGCATTTGCATCAGGAACGCTGCACGCCGAGATCGTGCTCAGCGCGAATGACGGCAAGATGGCGCTCGTGAATGGCGAGCTGACCTTCCGTGAACAGGCGTCTCCCGACACCGTGACGATCATTCGCGTCGAGCGTGGCGTGCCTTCGGTGATCGCCGACATCGAGGTGCCAACGAGTGTGCTCGGGCCGCCCTTCTCTATCGCGCTGAGCCCAGACGAGCGGCTCGCGCTCGTCACTGCGCCGCCCTTTCTCGACTCTCGCACGCCGGGGAATGCAGCGGTCGCGGATGATCTCGTTTCGGTGCTCGACCTCACCTCCAATCGACCTCGTCTGATTGCGCAAGTGAAAGCCGGCAACGGTGCGGCGGGTCTGTCCATCGCACCGAACGGCAGGCTTGCGTTAGTTGCGAATCGGGCTGAAGGAACGATATCGGTGCTCGAGATCGAAGGTCTCGCGGTACGCAAGATTGATACTGTACGAGTGGGCACCCCGGAATCGGGTGTCGCTCACGTTGCCATCGCGCCCTCGGGAACGCTTGCGCTCGTGAGTCGGGATGGGGACAACACGCTGTCGTTGCTACGTATCGATGGCAAGCGCGTCAGTGATGGGGGACGCGAGTTCGGGACGGGCCTGAAGCCGTACGGCATTGCCATCTTTCGCGATAGCAGCCGGGCCGTCGTAGCGAACGTTTCGCTCGGACGAGGCGATGACGACACTCTGAGCATCGTGAGTCTCACGAGCGCGCCTCCCCGGGTCGTGAACACGGTCAGCGTGGGTCAAACGCCCGAGGGCATCGCGCTTTCTCCCGATGGGCGCTGGTGCGCGGTCGCGCTGCTCAACGGTAGCAACAAGGCTCGCTCTTCGCCGTTCTTCAATCCTCACGGCAAGCTCGTGTTGTTTCGGGTAGAGGGCAGCCTACTCATCCGCGTCGCAGAGCATCCGACTGCCGCGTGGCCGCAGGGCGCGCTCTTTACCGCCGACAGTCGTACGCTACTCGTCGGGAACATGACCGAACGGAGTATCCAGGTGTTCCACGTGAGCGAGAATGGCTCGCTGACGGAAAGCGCGCAAACGATTCACCTACGGGCAGGCAGCGCCGCGCTGCGGGGCGTAGAAGCCGGAATACATTGAGCGATCGTGTTCGTCATCAGGCATTCAGTTGGCCGCCATCGATAACGAACGTCTGACCCGTCGTCATCGCCGCTTCTCGAGTTGCCAGATAGACCGCGATCGGCGTGATGTCATTGGGATGGAGACGCCGTCCCATCGGGCCGATGCTGCGGCAGACCTCGTCGAGGGTCTTTCCGGATATCTCTGCCTCGTGCTGCAAGCGCAGATCGGAAGTGCGCGTGGCGCAAGTACCGGGGCATATTGCATTCGAGGTGATCCCGTCCCTCACATGCTCGCGCGCCAAGGTGCGCATCAGCCCAAGGAGGCCTGACTTGCTCGCCGTGTAGGCCGCGTCCTTGATGCCTCCGCGTAGTGCATTGATCGAAGCGATCGCGATGACGCGTCCGAACTTGCGGGCCGCCATGCCCGGCACACATTTCTTACAGAGCTGGTAGGGCACCTTGAGATTGATGTGCAAGGTGAGATCCCAAAATGCGTCGTCGAAGCTGACGATCGGCTGCGGCTCACCACCGCTTCCTATTCCGGCATTGTTCACGAGCACGTCCACACGAGCCCCGCTGCGCTCGATCTCGTTCCACATGTCCTCAACGGCGCCGCTTCTGCTGAGATCCGCTTCTACGATCAGGCAGTCGCGCCCGAGCATGTGGACTTCGTCGCGAAGGGAGATCAGGTCGGCGCGTGTGCGCGCAGTCGCGACAATATCCGCGCCTTCGCGCGCATACGCGAGCGCGATGGCGCGGCCGATTCCGCGACTCGCGCCGGTGATGAGTGCTGTACTCCCTGTAAGTTTCACGACCCTCGCGCCCCAGCATCCGCCGCCCGAGCATCCGCTCGGATATGACGCGATCCGAGGTAGTAGTGAAGCACCGCCCACAGACCGAATATCGGCGTGATGATCAGCAGCGAGTACTTCAATGATTCCTCACCACACCTTTGCGCAAGGAGATCGCTAAGGTAGCCGACCGCGACGGGCCCGATGCCGCCACTGACCAGATTGATGATGAGAATCAGCGTTGCCGAGGCAACGGCCCGCATACGTACATCCACAAGGGACGGCGTTATCGCGAATATCGGCGAGACTTGCATTCCACCGACGAGAAGCGGGATACCCAGGCAAACGAGGGCTAGTGTTGCGCTTTCGACCGACAGTGAGAGCATGAACACCGGCCCAGCGAGCAGCATGACGATCGCTGGTACGCGCAGATACCACCGCAGGTCGAATCGCGAGAGGCGATCGGAAAGATATCCTCCCGCGAGCAGGCCCACGATCTGTGCAGGTCCGAAGATGAGTGCGAGGACCACACCTGTTTCCTGGACACCCATGCCGTGTGAGCGGACGAAGAACGAAGGCATCCAGTTCACGTAGATCACCGCGAGCGCGTTGTAGAACGCGGACCCAAGTGCCGCATGACGGAAGGTACGATTCTTGAGAAGAGCGGCGAGCCCACGCCAGAACGGCACGGCCTGCGCGCTTGCGATACCGTCCGCCGCGCCACGCTTGGGCTCCTTCAACACCCCGATGAGAAGCAACGCAAAGACGAGACCGGGCAGTCCCACCACGATCAATGCATGGCGCCAGCCGTAGTGCTCGGCGACCCAGCCGCCCAGCATGAAGCCGATCAGAATTCCCATGGGCGCGCCGGCCAGATAGACGGCCATGGCGGTGGCGCGGCGCGACCCGGGATAGACGTCGGCGATGATCGAGTAGGAGGGCGGGCTCGAGCCGGCTTCGCCGATACCGACGAGCATGCGCGCAATGGCCAGCTGGATGAAATTCTGCGCCATCCCGCAGGCGGCGGTGAGGAGACTCCACGTGCTGAGAGCGACGATCAGAATTTGCTTGCGGCTGCGTTGATCGGCCAGGCGTGCGATGGGTACACCGACTGCAACGTAGAACAGCGTGAACGCGACCCCCGTCAGCACGCCCATTTGAGTATCGCTCAGGCCGAAGTCCTGCTTTATGTTCGGTAGCAGGATCGCGATCATGTAGCGATCGGTGTAGTTGAAGAGCGAGACCACGAAAAGCAGACCCAGTGTGAGATGGGCCGCCGCAGCGCCCGGTGAGACGGCGGCTCCCCGGACGAGCGCGTCCGCGCGCGCCGTCACCAGTCGCCTACTCCACCGTCCCGATAGAACACCCGCTGCAGCGCCTCCTGCTCAAAGGGGTGCTTGGCAATCTCTTTCTCATTCAGCTCGATTCCGAGGCCGGGGCGATTGCCGGGTCGCACCGTGCGGGTAGCAGCGTCCACCGTGAAGCCTTCACTCACGACATCATTGCGCCAGGGCACATCCGCATGCACCGTCTCACAAATCACGTAGCTCGGTTCAGCGAACCCGAGCTGCAGGGATGCAGCGGTACTGACCGGGCCTTGAGGATTGTGCGGAGCGAGTGCTACGCGCGTTGCTTCGGCGAGCGCTGCCACCCGCCGCGCCGCCGAGAGACCGCCGCAATGAGTGATGTCCGGCTGTGCGACGCTGCATGCACGCATGGAGAACAATCGATGAAATTGTTCGAGGCTCGTGAGGCGCTCACCGGTGGCGATGGGCGTATCGGTTGCGGCTGCGATCGCGGCGAGCGCCTCGGGATGCTCCGGCCAGCAGGGCTCCTCGAGAAAATAGAGGCCATAGGGCCCCAGGGCTTTGGCGAAGCGCAATCCCATTTGCGGCGACGGGCGCGCGTGACAGTCGACCATGATGTCGATGCTGTCGCCGACGCGCTCGCGCATCGCCTGCACGCACGCCGCGGCCATCTTGATTGCAGCGAGTCCTTCGATCGGCATCGTCGCAGGCACCGCCATGCATTTGAATGCCGTGAACCCGCTCTCGACGGCCTCCTGCGCCAGATCGGCGAACCGCTGCGCCTCGGCGACCGGCGTTTCGTAGAAATCCTCCATGCGGCCACCACCCAGATGGCAGTAGAGCCTCACGTAATCCCGCACGGGACCGCCCCACAACTTGAAGCAAGGCAGGCCCGTCACCTTACCGAGAATGTCCCACAACGCGATATCGATGCCGGCAAGCGCAGTCGCGCGCACGATCCCGTTCGAGTGCCAGAAGTGCTGGCGGAACATCGTCTGCCAGAGGTACTCGATGCGAGTCGGGTCTTCTCCGACGAGCAGGGTCTTCAGATCCTCGATGGCTCCAACGACCGAGCGGGTGTGCCACTCGAGCGTGGCTTCGCCCCAGCCGTAAAGCCCCGGCTGATCGGTGATCACCTTTACGAAAACCCAGTTGCGCATGCGTGCATGGCACACGCTGGTCTGGACATCTACGATCCTCATGTGTCTCCGCCTGCGGCCGTGTAACGTTATAATAGGCGGATGGCGCGCGCACGCATAGCGGTCTTTGGCCTGGGGCAGATGGGCGGGCGCTATGCGCGCCGCCTCCTCGACGCGGGGCACGCGGTGTCCGTGTGGAATCGCTCGCCCGGCAAGGCCCAGGAACTTGTCGCAGCCGGCGCGCTGCTCGCGACCTCACCTGCGCAAGCCTTGGCTGACGCTGACATCGCGATCGCAGCGCTCGAGAATGCTTCCGCATTTCGCGAGACGTTCCTCACAGGGCAGACCCTGCCTTACTTCGAGCCACGGCATCTACTGATCGATACGGGCACGACGCATCCTCGCCATGCGCTCGACGCACAGGCAGCTCTTGCGCCATCGGGGTGCGGGTACCTCGATGCGCCGGTGTCCGGCGGCACCGTTGGCGCGGCGCAAGGGACTTTGACGATCTTGGTCGGCGGCACGTCGGAGGCTTTCGAGAGAGCTCGTCCGGTGTTGCAGGTGCTCGGGCACCCACATTTGCTCGGACCTACTGGTTCCGGACAGATCGCCAAGCTCGCCAATCAAACGATCGTCGCCGTGACGATCGGAGCGGTGGCCGAAGGGCTATTCCTGGCCCAGCGCGCGGGCCTCGAACCGGGGGCGCTGCTCGAGGCGCTCCAAGGCGGATTCGCGGATGGGCGAGTATTTCGGGAGCACGGCGCGCGCATGGCGCGCCGGGACTTCAAATCGGGCGCAGCCAATCGCATTTTTTTCAAGGACCTGGCGGCGATCGCCACTTTGGCGCAAGAGCTCGGTACCGTGTTGCCCCTCACACGCCAAACGACCAGTGCGTTCCGGCATCTCATAGACTCGGGCCACGCGGAGCTCGACCACAGCTCCTACTTTCACTACCTCGATGCGCGCTAAACCGGCGCGATCCTGACCACCGCGTCGTGATCAGCTGAACGCCCGCCCCGCCTCACTGCGGTGCAAGCGCTGCCGCCTCCCCGGGTGTAGCGTTATAATCACATCCATCGTGCGGTCCGTTGCACCAGCTTGGAACAACAACGACCGCCTAAACAGGCAAGGGAGCCTATGACGCGATCGCGATCTGTCACGCTGGCCGACGTCTCACGCGACGCCGGCGTATCTATCATGACCGTCTCGAATGTAGTGCGCGGGAAGAGCCATCTCGTGCGACTGGAAACGCGCAAGCGTGTAGAGGAGTCCATTGCGCGGCTGAACTACCGGCCCAATCTGAGCGCGCGCAGCCTGCGGCTGGCGCAGCAGCATTCGGTGGGCATCGTCATCGCCGACAATGATCCTGCCTTTCTGACCGATCCGTTCATCTCGCGTCTCGTCAGCGGCCTCAGCAACTACCTGAGCGGTCGTGACTACACACTGGACATTCAAGGTGTGTCGCCGGAGCGCTTCGAGAGCGCCACGATCCTGCGAAAAGCGGGGAACGACGCGTTGTGCGCCATCCTTTGTGGCCCGAAGGAACTGCGCAAATCGCACTTCGAGCATCTCCAGAAGCTCGGGCCGCCGGTGATCGTGTTCCAGGAAGCGTTCAACTCGCGCGCGCAGAATGTCGCGCTCGTACGGCAGGACGATCTCACGGGCGGCGCTCTCGTCGCGAAGCACCTGATGAAGAAGAAGCCGCGCTCGATCGTGTTTCTGCGTCCGATGCTCGATTGGTTCGCCGTGGAGCAGCGCGAGAAGGGGCTGCGCGCAGCGTTCGAAGGCGCGAGAGGCGTCGAGATCAAGACGCTGCTGGCACCCTCAGAGGGTTTCGAGGACGTGCAGCGGATCGTACGCGAATACCTTACGAGCCGTGTTCCGGATGCGATCGCTGCGGCGACGGACTCCATGGCCGGTGCTGCGTTGCAGGCCTGCGAGGCACATGGGCTGCGAGTCCCTCAGGACATTCTCATCACG
The DNA here is from genome assembly GCA_964521875.1 of uncultured Cellulomonas sp. Taxonomy (GTDB): domain Bacteria; phylum Actinomycetota; class Actinomycetes; order Actinomycetales; family Cellulomonadaceae; genus Cellulomonas. The sequence goes on from CAZFTZ010000071.1 coordinate 66,725, forward strand.
GGCTTCAATGGTTTCGATGTCTGGCGCTACACGCGTCCGTCCTTGACAACGGTGGTCTCGCCCGCGTACGAGATGGGGCGCTACGCCGGTGAGCTGCTGCTCGAAGGGCTGAATCGCTCGGGTGGCTTCTCCAAGCGTAGCGCCGTGTTCCCAGTGACGCTGCAGGTCGGCGACTCCGCTTAGCGCTCGCGTCTGCGCTCTCATATCTCCAGGGCCGGACCTCGCCGGCGCACGACGCGACCGTTGCGCTCGGGTGTGCGGCGCCCGCCGCGCATCGCCGGTACGCCGTTCACGAGCACATGTTGCATCCCTTGTGCGAGCTGATTCGGTTCGAACGTTGTGCCGCGATCGCCGAACTCATCGACTGCGAACACCGCGATATCCGCGTACGCACCCTCGGCTAGAACGCCGCGATCTCTGAGACCAAGGATCGACGCGGGCAAACCGGTGAGACGGTTGACGCCCTGTTCGGGCGTGAGCAGTTTCCATTCGCGGACCACTGCACGCCAGAACCAGGAGGCCCATGTGTAGGCGCCGTGAAAGACGGAGTGGGCCAGCGGACCATCGGGTGCGAGCGTCGTTGCGTCCGAGCCTGGCATGCACAGCGGATGCGAGAACGCCAGCTTCTGCGCTTCTTCCGTGTAGGCGTGCAGGATGACCATGGGGCGATGCAGTGTCTCGACTTCATCGAGCAGAATGTCGAGAGCACAGTCGTGGGGGTCTCGCTTCCATCGTCGTCCGATTTCACCGAGCGTGAGCCGAGAGACATCGGGACGACCGGGTAGATCCAGAAGTTGGACCTTATCCCAATCCTTGAGACTGGAGATGAGACTGGCGAACTGCTTGATGTGCGCTCGAGCAGCGAAATCCGTGAGATTGCGCTTAAGACCCTGGATGCCTTCGGCGAACGCCCATGGGGGCAGCAAGGTACTCAGCATAGTCGTGCCAAAGAGTCGCGTGTGCATGTCGAACCCGATGTCCTGCCCCTGATCGTGGGCCTGTTCGACCAGCTCGAGGCACTGCCGGCAAATGTGGTCGCCCGAGCGCGGCATGAGGTGGCTCACCTGCAGCCGCACTTCCGCATCGCGAGCAGTGTGAATGGCTTCCGCCACGGCAGAGACCGCCGCTTCGGCGCGATTGCGCGTATGGGTGGCGAAGAAGCCGCCGGCCCGGCCTGCCTCGCGCGCGAGAGTCACGAGCTCGTGCTCGCCGCAGCCCACCTCGCTCGGATACTCGAGGCCGATCGAATAGCCGATGGCGCCGTCGTTCAATCCGATCCGTAACAGGCGGCGCATCTGCGCCAATTCCTCGCCAGTGGCCGGGCGATCCTCGAGCCCAACCGCAGCCAGTCGCAGCTGCCCGTTACCGACAAGCGTGAGCACGTTGACGGCCGGCTGAACGGCTTCGAGCTTCTGTAGGTATTCCCCCAGACTCTTCCAGGTGATAGGGACGCTGCCGTCGTAGCCATAGATCGCATTCGTCGCGAGACGGGGATCGCCGACCGGAGCGCACCCAAAGCCGCAATTGCCGATCACTTCGGTCGTTACACCTTGGGCAATGGAGCTCACAGCGCGCGGATCAATGAGCAGCGTGTAGTCGGAATGGCTGTGGATGTCGATAAACCCCGGAGTCACCGCCTGCCCGCGCGCGTCGATCTCGAGGGATGCCTCGTCGACCACCTGTCCGATGGTCACGATACGATCGCCGTGGACGCCAACGTCTGCGACAAACGGCGGTCGACCGGAACCGTCGAACACGGTGCCACCCCGAATGGCGACATCGAGGGCCATGGCTAGCTCGCCCGGCGGCGCAATTCGGACCGCAACGCTGCGGTCCGAGCGTGATCGACGCTGAGCGTGCGCGATTCGATCACGACGCCATATTGGTCGCGAGCCGCCTCGAGACTCACCTTGCCCTCGCGCACATCCTCCAGCACGTTGGACGGTTCTCGCTCGAACGGAGCACCAAAACCGCCACCGCCTGCGGATACGTGTCGGAACACATCGCCTTTTCGCAGCTTGATGGCTTCCATGGGCATCGTCGGCAGTACGCGCTCGTTTTGCGTGCCGGGATTCAACGTGTTCGTGGAGCCGGCACCCGGCGCGCCGCCGTTTACGCCGTAAGGAGGATGGTCCCTGCGATCCGAGCGCACGGTGCAAACGGCCTCGTCGGCGAGTAGCCGAAAGGTTCGCGCGAACGCCAGTCCGCCCCGCATGCGCCCGGCGCCGCCCGAATCCGGGACGAGGCTGTACTCGAGGACTTCGAGGGGAAGCTCGGCCTCGATGAGCTCGATGGGATTGTTGGAAAGATTCGCGGCCGGGTTCGAGATTCCTTCGACACCATCCTGCGCGGCGCGCGCACCCCAGGTGCCGACCATGACCTCGGTGAGCACGAAGGGCTTGCCTTGGTGCTGGCCGCCGATGGCGAAGAGCGTCGGGCCGCCCTCACCTCCTGCGATCACCCGGTCTGGCGCGATACCGGCGAATGCACCCATGATGGCATCGAACACGCGATATCCCATCACGCCGCGCGCAGCGCAGGCGGCAGGATGGTTCGGATTGAGAATCGAGCCGCGCGGTGCACGAATCGTCACCGGGCGCATGTAGCCTTCGCAGTTTGGGATCTCGATGTTCGTGAGGCAGCGAATGGCGCAATAGGTCGAAGAGTTCACCATTGCGATCGGGCAGTTGATCGCCGCCTGCACCTGAGGCGCAGTGCCCGCGAAATCCACCGTGATCTCGTCGCCGGCAACGACGATCTCCACTGCAATCTGCAACGGCGCTGGCTCGTCGCCAACGCCATCGATCCAGTCGACGAACGTATAGCGACCATCCGGTATGTCGCTGATGACTTTTCGCATCAGGCTCTCAGCCTGGTGCTGCAGCGCTTCGAGATAGAGGCGCAGCTGGTCCGCACCGTGGCGGCGTAGCAGGTCCAGATAGCCGCGCTCGCCCGCGGCGCAAGCCGCAAGCTGTGCGCGCAGATCACCCAGCACCTGCGTAGGCATCCGAGTGTTCTTCGCGATGATTCGCAGCAGAGTGTCGTTAGGCACGCCCGCCTCGTGCAACTTGACGATGGGCAGGCAGAGTCCCTCCTGGAATATCTCGCTGGCGTGCAAGGCACAGGAGCCAGGTGTGATTCCGCCGACATCGCAGTGGTGGGCCATCGTACACGCCCATCCTTCGATCACGCCTTGGTGAAAAACGGGCTTGATGACGTACATGTCGGGGAGGTGCTGACCGCCCGAACCATACGGATCATTGAAGAGGAACACGTCCCCGGGCAGCGCGGTGCGGGCATGTTCCTTCACGAGAATGCGCATGCAATCCGGAAACGAGCCGAGCTGAACGGCCAGGGTGAGCCCTTGCGCGACAACCTGGCCGTGCCGATCGCATAGAGCGGTGGAGTAGTCCATGGAGTCGCGTACGACCGGCGAGTAGGCGCTGCGCATGATGATCAGCGCCATTTCGTCGGCGGTGGACGACAACGCGTTCTTCACGACTTCGAACGTGATCGGATCGAGGGTGGTCTCGCGTGCAGCGTGGTTCATTTACAGCCCCTCCCCCGCGACTTCGATTTCGATATTGGCCAGCGGGTCAAGGCGCGCGCGCGCCCGCGGCGGGACGATGCAGGTGGAGTCGTACTCCTCGATGATCAATGGGCCGACTGTCCAGCTAGTTCCGAGTGCGGGTCGATCGACGATAGGCGTTTCGATGAATCCGAGGTCTTTGCCGAAGTACGCGCGGCGAGTGCGCTCGACTTGCCCTTCCACGCGCGCCCGCGCAGCGGCGGCGAGCCGCTCGTAGCCCATGGAACCATCCAGCGGCGCGAGCTGTGCAAGAACGCGAATGGAGACGAGGTCCACAGGGTCTGCGTCCGAGCGATGTCCGTATGTTTTGTGATGCTCGGCGTGGAATCGTGCGAGCACGTCCTTGATGGGATCCTCTATCCGCACCGGGATCGCAAGCTCATACGCTTGGCCTGAATAGCGCATCTCCGCAATGCGCGTGAGTTGCAAGCGCCTGAGGTCGTGCCCCTCGGCTCCCATCTCCTCGCGCGCGCGACGTTCGAGCTGGCGGAACAGGTTTTGGAAAGCCGCGTTCTCGAGATCGCCGGCAGGAAGGAGAACGGTATGCGTGAATTCGTGCTCCACTTCCGCAAGAAGGAGACCCACCGCGCTGAACACACCCGGCGCCGGCGGAACGAGCACTTTCTTCATGGATAGGGCCGCTGCGACGGCGGCCGCAGCAATGGGTCCGTTCCCCCCGAAGGCAACGAGAGTGAACTCGCGCGGATCGCGTCCGCGATAGGTCGTGACCGCTTTCACCGCACGCGTCATGGTTGCGGCCGCAACCGTATAGATGCCGTGAGCAGCCGCTTCGAGCGACATGCCCATCGGGCTCGCCACGCGTTCGTGAAGCACTTTGCGCGCGCGCGCTGCGTCGAGCTTCACGCGTCCGCCGGCAATCGCCACCGGGTTGAGATACCCGAGCGCGACCATCGCGTCGGTGAACGTCGGTTCGGTGCCTCCCATGCCGTAGCACACGGGGCCCGGGCTGGCACCGGCGCTGCGCGGCCCAACTTTCAAGCCGCTCGTGGGATCCGCGGTGACGATCGAACCGCCGCCTGCGCCGATCTCGGAAACATCGATGAACGGAAGCTTGATCGGGTAACCGCCGCCTTTGACGAGCTTGCTCGAGAGATTGATGCCTGACCCCACCTCGTACTCAGTCGTCTTGGCGGGCTCGCCCGCTTCAATCATCGCGGCCTTCGCCGTAGTGCCGCCCATGTCGAAAGAGATGACGTTGTCGAGGCCGAGTGCGCGTGCCATGCGAGCACACGCGATGACGCCGGCAGCCGGTCCTGATTCAGTGATGTACGCCGGCCGACGCGTTGCGGATTCGACGGTCATGACGCCGCCATTGGACGTCATGATCTGCAGTGAACCAGTCACACCGATCGCACGCACGTCCTGCTCTAGAGCAGCAATGTAGTGCTTTACAATGGGACCGACGTACGCATTGACGACAGCGGTGCTCGTGCGCTCGTACTCGCGGATCTCCGGAAGGATGTCGGTCGAACAGGTGACGTAGACACTTTCTGGCAACGCCTCGCGCAAGAGCGCCGCTACCCGGCGCTCATGGCTAGGGTTTGCATACGAATGGATCAGTGCGACGGCTACGGCCTGCACTTGCTCGTCACGCAGTACCGCCGCGGCGGCTGCGACCGAGGCTTCGTCCAGGCTCTGAAGAACGACACCCCGCGCGCCGACGCGCTCCTGGATCTCCAGTCGCAACCGGCGGGGCACCAGCGGCGGTGGCTTGCGATACTGCAAGTCATAGAGCACGGGAATTCGCAGACGGCGCATCTCCAGCACATCGCGGAAGCCGCGCGTGGTGATCAGCGCCGTTTTTGCTCCCTTGAACTCGAGGATCGCGTTCGTTGCGATGGTGGAGGCGTGAACGAGCTCGGTCATGTCTGCCGCCGCCCTGCCCTGCTCGGCCAGCATCTCGCGCACGCCCTCGACGATGGCGCGGCTATAGTTGTCCGGCGTGGAGGACACCTTGCGCGTGGCCACCTTGCCGCTCGAATCCACGAGCACGAGATCGGTGAATGTGCCGCCGATATCGGCACCCACCCGGTACTTCGTCTGTTTCATGCGATCCAACCTAGCATCGTGGCAGCGATCACTTGAAGCTTCATATATCGATCGTTGGTGATCATGTTTTCTTATCGCCGTTCGTGTTGCGCACGAGCGCAACGATGTCGGTGAGATCGCCGAGTGACGGATCGTTCCGATACGCAATCGTGAGGTGATGCGCAGGCAGTGTGGGGTTCGAGGCGAGCTTGCGCAGCACGCCCTTGTGCACCTCTGCAGTGACGAGGTCGGCGGGCAGCACGGAGAGGCCGATGCCATCCGCAGTCAGCTTGGTCATGATGGATAGGCTGGTGCAGGTATTTAGACGCTGGGGCGCAAGACCCGCGGCCCGGAACCAATCCATGACCGTGCGATACAGGTGGGATGGACGTGGATTGGTGAGGATAGGGACGCGGACCAGATGTGCGGGCGTGATGCGCCCGCGCGGCAGCCGCAGTTGCGGGCTGGCGAACCAGCCGAGCTCGATATCCATGAGCGGGAGGATGGTGATGGAGGGGTCGGCGGTCGGGGCATTGAGGAAGGCGATATCGAGCTCCTCCGCATGCAGTTTTCGGTCGAGGTTGACGCTGAAGTCGATGTCGAGCTCCACGTGCAAAGACGGATGCTTTTCCGAGATGCGCGCGAGGAGCTGTGGCAGGTGTGTCATCGCAAAACTGTCTGCGGCACCGAGGCGAATGGTGCCGACGAGCGCCCTCTTGGCGCGCGCGCGGGCCTCGATCGCTTCACTCAACTCCAGCATTTGCTCCGCGTATCGCACGAGGTCGGCTCCGCGACGAGTCAGGCGCGGTCGTGAGTGGGCGCGGTCGAGCAGGTCGGTCGCGAGTTGATGCTCGAGCGCGCGAATGCGTCCGGAGATGGCAGGTTGCGAAATACTGAGCCGGCGTGCTGCGGCTCGGAAGCTCCCGAGCCTCGCGATCCAGACGAGGGCTTCGAGCTGACCGAGCCGGATGCGCATGGGTGCGCAGCGCTCAGGCGGGAGCGTCGATCACGCGCTGGCGTTGTGAACCGAGCCCGCTGACGGACAGCTCCATGACGTCGCCAGATCGCAGATAACGAGGAGGCTTCTGCCCCATGCCGACACCGAATGGTGTGCCCGTGGAGAGGATGTCGCCAGGGAGGAGCGTCATGAACCGGCTGACGTAGCTCACGATTTCTGCAACCCCGAACACCATATCCGCGGTCTCGCCACGCTGTTGAACCTCGCCGTTGAGACGGAGCTCGAGAGTGAGAGCCTGCGGGTCGGGTATCTCATCGGCGGTGACGAGCCACGGTCCGAGGGGCGCAAACGTGTCAGCGCTCTTGCCTTTAACCCATTGCCCTGTGCCCTTCAGCTGCCAGCTGCGCTCACTTACATCGTTGACGATGCAGTACCCAGCTACGTACTGAAGAGCTTCATCGCGCGGCACGCGTGTGGCGCGTTGTCCAATGACGACGCCGAGCTCCACTTCCCAATCGACAGCGAGCGCGCCTGGCGGGATGATGACGTCATCGTAGGGGCCACAGACGGAGCTCGGGGCTTTCATGAAAAGCACGGGCTCTGCCGGTACCGCGGCACCGACTTCGCGGATGTGGCCGTGATAGTTGAGACCGACGCACACGATCTTGCCGACCGCACCTACACAGGGACCGAGTCGGACCGGCTCGGTTACTCGAGGCAAAGAGCGCTCGGCCGCAACCCGTGCGAGAGCGCGCAGTGCCTCCGGCTGCAGCGACGCTCCGCTGACGTCGGACACGACGTTCGTCAAATCGCGCAGCGTTCCGTCCGCCTGCAGAAGCCCGGGACGCTCTCGCGCAGGGTCACCGAAACGGACGAGCTTCATGTGAATGCACGGAGTGGTCGTGACAGTTCGGTTGCATTTAGTGTAACGTTACATCTCCGAGCAATTCAGCACAAGCGTGCCCCTCCTTTCGACTGCACGAAACATGAACGACGTGGTGATGGCACCTCCGCGGCCGCAGAACTGGTGGTCACCGAAGCTCGAACGCGCACGGGTGCAGCAGCTGCTGCGCCGGCGGGATCTGCCAGGACTGCTCTTTCTCGCTTTCTGGTTCGTTGCGCTCGCCGTGACGACCTACACGCTCATGATCGCATGGGCCTCATGGTGGGTCGTACCGGCGCTGGTTTTGCACGGGCTCGTGCTCTCCTTCGCATACGCCATATCGCACGAGGCCGCGCACGGCACGGCATTCCGGACCACGTGGCTCAACGAGTGGGTTTTCTACGCCACTTCGTTCATTTTCGGTGAAGAGCCGATGTACCGGCGCTACTCACACGGCCGCCACCACGCGGCGACTTGGTATCCGGGCTTCGATAGTCAAATGCCGTACCGAAACCCGATTACGCTGCGCACCTATATCCGGGAGACGCTTGCATTGCATGGGCCTGTCGTCGGGCTGGCGCAGATGTTCCGGCATGCGCGCGGGGCTCTGACCCAGGATGAGCGCGAATTCGTGCCTGCCGCCAAGGTGGATCGCCTCATCTGGGGTGCAAGATTCTTTCTGATCGGCTACATCGCGGTTATTGGGCTTGCGGTCGCTACACACAGCGCGTTCTTGCCTGTGGCGTTCTTTGGTGGACGTCTCGCCGGCGGGTGGGTCGTGCAGCTCTTCATCAATTCTCAGCCCATGTGCATGAGTGAAGCGGTCCCGGATCACCGCTATTCGAC
>CAZFTZ010000072.1:0-10338 GCA_964521875.1 uncultured Cellulomonas sp.
GGCGGGGGCGGGGCGGCGGTGCGGGGGGGTTGGTCCGCGGCCCCTCGACCGGAGCCTCAGGCCGAGGTCGGTGTCGCCCGCGCCCGGACGGCCGTGAACAGCGCGACGAGGATCGCGGCCACGCCGATCTGGATGAACAGCTCGATCCAGTCGACCCCCTTGGTGTCGTTCACGCCGAGCCAGGTGGCGATCAGCGTGCCGAGGAAGGCGGCGACGATGCCGATGAGGATGGTCAGCCACCAGCTGATGTGCTGCTTGCCCCGCACGACGAGCTTCCCGAGGAAGCCGACGATCGCGCCGACGAGGATGGTGGCGATGATGCTCCCGAAGTCCATTGCTGCCCCTCTGCTGGTCGGTAGGACGCCCGCCCGTCGAACGTAGGACAGAACGGGACGATCCGCGCGTCGAGCGCACGTGACCTCGGTCCGAGGCCGTCGGCACGTGTCGGCGCGCGCGGCGGTGCGGCTGGGGCCACGGTCGCCACGTGCCACGATGGGCGCCGTGCAGGCCGGTGACGCGCGTGGGTCCCGGGCGTGGTCGGCCGTCAGGGCCTGGGTGGACCCGCTCGTCGCGCTCGTCGTGCTGGCGCTGCTGCTGGGCCTGGTGGCGCCGGTGCGCGGGGGCGGGGCCGTCGCGCTCGACCGGGTCGCCACCGTCGCGATCGTGCTGCTGTTCTTCGGCTACGGTGCCCGGCTGGCGACCGGCGAGGTGCGCGCCGGCATGCGCAACTGGCGGCTGCAGGGGTCGATCCTCGCCGCGACCTTCGTCGTGTTCCCGCTGCTCGGCCTGGCCGCGCAGCTGGTTCCGGACGCGGTGCTGGCCCCGTCGCTGCGCACCGGTGTGCTGTACCTGAGCCTGCTGCCGTCCACGGTGCAGTCGTCGGTGGTGTTCACGTCGGTCGCCGGCGGGAACGTCGCCGGGGCGGTGACGGGGGCGACGGTGTCGAACGTCGCGGGGATCGTCGTCACCCCGGCGCTGGTCGCGGCACTGATGGGTGGACGGGGCGCCGTGGGCGCCGGCGGCGTGCTGTCCGCGTTGGGTGAGCTGCTGGTGCCGTTCGTCGCCGGGCAGTGCGTGCAGCGCTGGACCGGGAGCTGGCTGCGCGCCCACGGCTGGCTCACCCGTGCCACCGACCGCGCGACGATCGTGCTGGTCGCCTACTCCGCGGTGAGCGAGGCGACGCGCTTCGGCGCGTGGGCGGGTGTCACCGTCGGGACCGTCGCCGGCCTGCTCGCGGTGAGCGCGACGCTGCTCGGTGTGCTGCTGGCGCTGACGTGGCGCGTGGGCGGCTGGTGGGGACTGGACCGGGGCGACCGGATCGCGCTGCTGATGTGCGGCTCGAAGAAGTCGCTGGCCACCGGGCTGCCGATGGCCGCCGTGCTGCTGCCCGCCGCGGTCGCCGCCACCGTGACACTGCCCGTCGTCGTGTTCCACCAGTTCCAGCTGACGGTGTGCGCGGCGATCGCGCGGCGGCTCGCGGAATCGTCCCCGGGGCGCGGCGGGCCGGTGTCAGGATGAGCGCCGTGACGGAGGGCGGGGCGACCGAGGCAGACGCGGGTCCGTGGCACGCCGGGGTCCGCACGGCCGGATGGCACTCGTCGTCGCGCTCGCCCTGGCGCTGGGGGCGGCAGGCTGCACCGGGCCGCACGACGAGCCCGGGCCGACCGGTGGCGGGGAGCCGGTGAGCGACGTGCTGCCCCTGGTCCCGGCACCGCTGCACGCCGAGCGCGTGGCTGGCGACCCGTCCGCCGTCACGGACCTGACCGCGGTCGTCTACTCGCCCGGTGCCGAGCAGCCTGCCGAGCTGGTGGCCGCGGCGCTCGGCACGGCCGCCGGTCGCCAGGTCCCGGTGCGTCCTGCGCTGCCCGGCGAAGCGACCGGTGCGTCCGGCGGAGCGATCTTCGTGCCCGGCGCGGCCACCTCCGTGCCCAGCGAGGGGACCGCGGTGCCCGACGAGGGGACCGGCGCGCTCGTCGTGCTCGCGCTGTCCGACGACGCGATGCTCCCGGAGGGTGACGAGGCGTACTCGCTCACCGCGGGGGCCGACGGCGTACGGCTGACCGCGCGCACCGTCGCGGGCCTGTTCCCGGCGGCCGCGACGCTGACGCAGCTCGTCGTCACGTCCGGCGAGACGGTGACCGTGCCGGCCGTCGAGGTCAGCGACGCGCCCCGCTACCCGTGGCGCGGGCTCATGGTGGACGTGGCGCGGCACTTCCTGCCGGTCGCCGACCTCGAGGTGGTCGTCGACCTGCTGGCCCGCTACAAGCTGAACGTGCTGCACCTGCACCTCACCGACGACCAGGGCTGGCGGATCGACGTGCCGTCGTACCCCGAGCTCGTCGAGCGCTCGTCGGGCGGCGGGGTGAACGGGGACGCCGGCGGCTGCTACACCGCCGGCGACTGGGCCGCGCTGGTGGCGTACGCGGCGGCCCGTGGCGTCACCGTGGTCCCGGAGATCGACGTGCCGGGCCACACCAACGCGGCGCTGCACGCGATCCCCGCGCTCAACCCGGGTGGCGTGGCGCCGGACGTCTACGAGGGGATCGAGGTCGGCCTCTCGACGCTGCGCGCCGACCTGCCGGCCACCGGCCCGTTCCTGGCGAACGTGTTCGGCGACGTCGCGGCGATGACGCCCGGGGAGTACCTGCACGTCGGCGGCGACGAGGCGAAATCCACGGCCGACGACGAGTACGCGTGCCTGGTGTGCACCGCGGTCCACGACGTGCGGGCCGCCGGCAAGCAGGTGGTCGGCTGGCAGGAGATCGCCAAGGCACAGCCGCTCCCGGCCGGCACCGTGCTGCAGTACTGGGACGAGCGGGCCGACCCGGAGCCCGTCCTCGCCGCCGCTGCCGCCGGGGCGAAGGTGCTGATGTCGCCGGCGTCGCGGGTGTACCTCGACATGAAGTACACGCCCGCCACCGCACTGGGCCAGGACTGGGCCGGGCTGAGCGAGCTGCGCGACTCCTACGACTGGGACCCCGACACCGAGCTCGCGTCGCTCGACCCGGCGTCGGTGGTCGGCGTCGAGGCGGCGGTGTGGACCGAGACACTCAGCACGCTGGCGGACGTGACGTCCATGCTGCTGCCGCGGCTGGCGGCGGTCGGCGAGGTGGCGTGGTCGGCCTCGTCGGACTGGGGCGGGTTCCGCGAGCGGGTCGCCGCCGAGGCTGCTGCGTGGGACAGGGCCGGCCTCACCTGGTACATGTCGCCGCAGGTGGCGTGGCGCCGCTGAGCCCGGCTACACCCAGGACTGCAGCCACATCCGGATGTGCCACTGCTGGTACGGGATCACCCAGCCGGTCCACACCGGGTAGAAGAACAGCCCCACCGCGACGACGAGCACGACGAAGGCGCCGACCCACCAGACCGCCCGGCGCCGTGCGCGCTCGCCACCCTCGCGTGGCGCGCCGACGATCAGCCCGAGCACGTACACCAGCGTCAGCACCACCCACGGCACGAACGCCACCGAGTAGAACGTGAAGATCGTGCGGTGCGCGTAGGCGAACCAGGGCAGCCAGCCGGCGGCGACGCCGGACAGCACGGCCCCGGCCCGCCAGTCGCGGCGGAGCACCAGCCATGCCAGCGCCACCAGCAGCGCGATCGCGCCGGCCCACCAGATGACCGGGTTGCCGAGCGACGTGATGGGCTGCGAGCAGCTCGTCGCCCCGCACGCGTCGAGGGCGTCCTGGCCCTTGAGACCGGAGACGGTCGTCGGGTAGTAGAAGCTCGTCGGCCGCCACTGGATGATCCAGCCGAGCGGGTTCGCCGCGTACGGGTGCGGGCTGGTCAGCGTGTTGTGGAAGTGCCACATGTCGAGGTGGTACTTCCACAGGCTGCGCAGCGCGGGCGGCAGCCACTGCACGCCCTCCGTCGGGTGCTCGGCGGCCCACTGCCGTCCCCAGCCGTCCGACGAGAGGAACCAGCCGGTCCAGCTCGCCAGGTACACCACCGCGGCACCCGGCACCATGAGGAGGAACGCCGGGACGCCGTCGCGCAGGATGCCCGTACGGACCCAGTGGCGCACGCCGGCCGCTCGTCGGGCAGCGAGGTCCCACCAGACCGACATCACGCCGAAGACCGCGAGGAAGTAGATCCCGGACCACTTGGTGCCGCACGCCAGGCCGAGCAGCAGCGTGGCGACCAACCGCCACCACCGGAAGCCGAGCGCAGGGCCGGTCTCCAGCGTCCCGCCTGCGTCGAGGATCGCGGCGACCCTCTCGGCCAGGCGACGTCTGGACCAGAAGCGGTCCATGACGAGCGCACCGAACGCCGCCAGCACGAAGAACATGAGGAACGGGTCGAGCAGGCTGACCCGGGACTGCACCAGCGCCTCGCCGTCGACCGCGAGGAACAGGCCGGCCAGGGTGCCGAGCGCGGTCGAGGCGAACAGCCGCCGGCCGATCCGCGCGACCAGCAGGATCGCCAGCGTGCCGAACACCGCGGCCGCGAGCCGCCACGCGAAGCTGCTGGTCACGCCGCCGCCGACGTCGATGCCCAGGCCGATCAGCCACTTGCCGACCGGTGGGTGGACCACGTACTCGGGCGCGGTCTGCAGCATGCTGACGTCGCCGGCCTCGAAGCGCGGGTTGGGGTCCTCGCCCCAGTTCGCCTCGTAGCCGCGGACCACCATCGACCAGCCCTCTTTGACGTAGTACGTCTCGTCGAAGACCAGCGCGTGCGGGGTGGACAGGTGCCAGAACCTGAGGACGCCGCCGAAGACGGTGACCAGCAGCGGGAACAGCCAACCGAGCACGCGCGCGCGGCTGGTGGCGTCGAGCGCCAGGTAGGCGCTGCCGAGGAGCTTGTCCCGCAGCCTGTCGAGGGTGGACTCCTCGGGCTCGTCGTCCTCCGTGACCGTGGTCGCCACCGCGTCCGCCCCGGCGTCGGTCGCCTCGTCCGCGGGGGGTGGCGGGGGCCAGGAGGTCGTGGACGGGGGAGTCCAGGGAGGTGGGGCGGACTGCGGAATGGCGGCGGGCGGCTCGGCGACGCCGGGCTCGAGGGTGGGGCCGGTGCCCGGGCCGACGACCTCGGCGGGGGCGGACTCGTCCGGCTCGGCTCGGTCGGCCCGATGGCGTCCGGTGGGCGGCACGCGGTCATCGTAGGGGGCGGGGATGTGCCGGAGGTGTGAGGCGGTGCGAGTGGGATGCTGCATCCGTGACCTCGTCGGACGCCGGGCGGCTGGTGCTCGCCGCCACGCCCATCGGTGACGTCGACGACGCGTCGGCCAGGCTGCGCCGACTGCTCGCGGAGGCGGACGTCGTCGCCGCCGAGGACACCCGGCGGACGCGTGACCTGGCGCGGCGGCTCGGCGTCACCATCGGCGGGCGCGTGGTCAGCACGCACGAGCACAACGAGGCCGAGCGTGCCGCGGACCTGCTGGCGGTGATCGAGGGCGGCGGCACCGTGCTCGTCGTCACCGACGCCGGGATGCCCGCGGTCTCCGACCCCGGCTACCGGCTGGTGACGGCCGCGGTCGCCGCCGGGCTGCCCGTCACGGTCGCCCCCGGGCCGTCGGCCGTGCTGGCAGCGCTGGCGCTGTCCGGGCTGCCGACCGACCGGTTCGCGTTCGAGGGCTTCCCGCCGCGGCGTCCCGGCGAGCGCGCGCGGGCACTGGCCGCGCTGGCCGACGAGCGGCGCACGCTCGTGTTCTTCGAGGCACCCCATCGGCTCGCGGCGTTCCTCCAGGCGCTGGCGGAGGCCTTCGGCCCGGATCGTCGGGCGGCGGTGTGTCGGGAGCTGACCAAGACGTACGAGGAGGTGCGCCGCGACACCCTCGGCGCGCTCGCGGTGTGGGCGGCGGCAGGCGAGGTGCGCGGCGAGATCGTGGTCGTCGTCGGCGGGGCGCCGGAGCGCGGCGTGGCGGACGACGGCGACCTCGTCGCCCGCGTCCTGGCGCGCGCCGACTCCGGTGAGCGGCTCAAGGACGCCGTGGCGGCGGTGGCCGACGAGGCCCGCGTCGCCAAGCGGGACCTGTACCAGGCGGCGCTGGCGGCGCGGCAGCGGTAGCCCCGGCACCCGGTGAGGTGGCCGCGCGCGGCACGCCGTCGCGATGGCGGCCGACGAGCGGGCGTCCGACCAGGTCGAATCGTTACGATGCCGGGGTGACCTTCGCGCTCGAGGAACGGCTCGAGGACAGCTACGACGGCTCACATCCCGTGCGCCAGCTCGGCCGGCTCTACCGGGGACAAGGCGGCCACCTTCTGGCGGCCACCGTCCTGTACGCGGTCAAGCAGTCGCCGGTGTGGGTGATCCCCGCGCTGACGGCCAACGTCGTCGACGTCGTGGCCCAGCACCGGCCGCTGCGGGAGCTGTGGGTCGTCGCGGTGATTGCGGTGGTCGTCATCGCGCAGAACCTGCCGACGCACTGGCTGTACGTGCGGGCGCTGTCGCACGCCGTGCGCACGGTCGAGACCGGCCTGCGGATGGCGCTGTGCCGCCGGCTGCAGGAGCTGTCGATCACCTACCACCGCCGTACCAGCGCCGGCGTGCTGCAGGCGAAGATCGTCCGCGACGTCGAGAACGTCGTGGAGACGTCGCGCCAGGTGATGGACTCCGGGCTGGCGGCGGTCTGCACGCTCGTCGGCGCCGTCGCCGTCACCGCGGTGCGGGTGCCGCAGTTCCTCGTCGTCTTCCTGCTGGCGGTGCCGGCGGCGGCGCTGCTGACCTGGGCGATGCACAGCAGGATGCGCGCCCGCAACGCGACCTTCCGCGCCCAGGTGGAGCGGATGAGCGGGCGGGTCAGCGAGATGACGCACCTGATCCCGATCACGCGGGCGCACGCGCTCGAGCAGGACGAGCTCGACCGGGTGGGCGGTGCGCTGCTGCGGGTGCGCGACGCCGGCTTCCGGCTCGACGTCACGAACGGCTGGTTCGGTGCGATCTCCTGGATCCTGTTCCAGCTGATGTCCGTCGGGTGCCTCGTCGGCGCCGCCTGGGTCGCCTGGTCGGGACGGTTCGGGCTGACCGTCGGCGACGTGACGATGCTCGCCTCCTACTTCGCGCTGCTCACGGGCGCGGTGTCGGCACTGCTGGCGATCGTGCCGCTGCTGACCAAGGGCGTCGAGTCCGTGCGCTCGATGGGCGAGGTGCTCACGGCCCCCGACCTCGAGCGCAACGCCGGCAAGGCGCCGGTCCCCGCCGTGACGGGCGAGTTCCGGTTCGAGGGCGTCGGGTTCACCTACCCGGAGGGCTCGGAGCCGGCGGTGACCGGGCTGGACCTGTGCGTGCGCGCGGGGGAGACGGTCGCCTTCGTCGGGCCGTCGGGCTCGGGCAAGACGACCGTGCTCAACCTGGTGATCGGGTTCCTGACGCCGTCCGCCGGCCGGATCCTGCTCGACGGCGCGGACATGGCCGACCTCGACCTGCGCCAGTACCGGCGTCACCTCGCCGTGGTGCCGCAGGAGTCGATCCTGTTCGAGGGCTCGGTCCGGGACAACGTCACCTACGGCAGTCCCGACCTGTCCGACGAGGCGGTGGTCGAGGCCTTGCGTGCCGCGAACGCCTGGGACTTCGTCGCGGAGATGGGCGGGCTGGACGCGGTGATCGGCGAGCGCGGCGCGCGGCTGTCCGGCGGGCAGCGGCAGCGGCTGGCGATCGCCCGGGCGCTGGTCCGCGACCCGCGCGTGCTGGTGCTCGACGAGGCGACGTCGGCCCTGGACACCGCGTCGGAGCGGCTGGTGCAGGAGGCGACGGCCCGGCTGATGACCGGCCGCACCACCTTCGTGGTCGCGCACCGGCTGTCGACCATCCGCGGCGCGGACCGGATCGCTGTGCTGCGCGCCGGCCGGCTGGAGGAGATCGGATCGCACAACGAGCTGATGGCCGCCGGTGGCGAGTACGCCCAGCTGGAGCGGCTGTCCGGCCTGGTCTCCTGAGCGCTGCCCCGCGTGAGCGCTGCCCCGCGCGGTCGGTAGCTCGTCGTGCGGCCGATGGTCCGAACTGTCGCCCCGCGTCGCGGTGGCAGCGGGTGTGCGTGCCTGTCGACGGTGGGTGCGCGGGTCAGGCGTCCGACGAGGGGACGAGCCGGGCGCCCGCCGCGGCCATGTCCTGGCGTGCCGCCGCGCCGAGCTCCGGGGTCACCGGCACCGTCAGGTCGGTGAGCACGCGGGCATGCAGACCCTCGGAGATCGCGTCGAGCGTCGTCGCGCGCACGCAGTGCGACTCCGCGATGCCGACGACGTCGACGTCGGTGATCGCCGCGTCGCGCAGGATGTCCGCCAGCGTCCGCCCGCTCTCGTCGGCCCCCTCGAACCCGGAGTACGCGGCGGCGAACGCGCCCTTCTTCACCGAAGCGTCCGGGTGCAGGTCCGCCAGTGCGGGGTGCAGCTCGGCCTCGGCGGTGCCGGCGACGCCGTGCGGCGGCCAGGTGTCGACGAAGTCGGGGTGCTCGGAGAAGTGGCGGCCGGGCGAGACGTGCCAGTCCTGGGTGGTGACCACCAGGTCGTAGCGGTCCCGGTGCGTGGCGGCGTAGGCGGCGATCGCCTCGGCGGTGGCGTTGCCGCCCTCGACCGGCAGCGCCCCGCCCTCGCAGAAGGTCGGCTGCACGTCGACGACGAGCAGCGCGCGACGGGTGCTCATACCTGGAGTGAACCACCGGGCTGCGCTCGGGCTTCCCCTCACGGACACTGGCCGGATGAGGCGGCGGGCGAGGGTGCGCGTGGCGACGGCGGCCACGGTGGCAGGGGCGCTGCTCGCAGGTTGCACGGGCGTGCCCGACGAGCCCGCGTCGAGTGCGCCGACGGGCGCCGTGACCTCGTCGGCCGCCGCGTCCGTGACCGGCGCCGCACCCAGCCCCACACCCACGCCGTCGCCGAGCGCGACGCCGACGATCCGCGACGTGCCGACCGTGTCCGTCACCTCGGTCACCGAGGTCGCGACCGACCTCGACGTGCCGTGGGGCATCGCGTTCCTGCCGGACGGCCGTGCCGTGGTGTCCCTGCGCGACGAGGCACGGCTGGTGCTCGTCGGGCCCGACGGCGCGGTGACGCCGGTCGTCGGGCAGGGTGCCGACGAGGTCAACGCGACGACGAAGCCGGCCGGCGAGGGTGGCCTGCTCGGCGTCGCCGTGCTGCCCGGCGCCACGGCGGTGTCCGCGGACCTGGCGATCTACCAGACGACCTCGTCGGACAACCGGGTCCTGCGCGCGACGCTGGCCGGGGACAGCCTGGGCCCGACGAGCGCGATCCTCACCGGCATCCCGAAGGGGAGCATCCACGACGGCGGGCGGCTGGCCGTCGGGCCGGACGGCATGCTCTACGTCGGCACGGGGGAGACGGGCAACCGGCCGCTCGCGCAGGACGCGACGAGCCTGGGCGGCAAGGTGCTGCGGGTCACGCCGGACGGCGCGCCCGCGCCGGGCAACCCCGATCCGGCCTCGCCGGTGTGGAACACCGGGCACCGCAACGTCCAGGGCATCGCGTTCGCGCCGGACGGGCGGGTGTTCGCCAGCGAGTTCGGGCAGGACACGTGGGACGAGCTCAACGTGCTCGTCGGCGGCGCGAACTACGGCTGGCCGACGGTCGAGGGCCAGGGCGGTGGTGGCCGGGGGTTCGTCGACCCGGTCGCGACGTGGGCGACCGACGACGCCTCGCCCTCCGGGATCGCGGTGACCGACGAAGGCGTCTACCTGGCCGCGCTGCGCGGCGAGCGGCTGTGGCGGGTGCCGCTGCGACCCCTGGCTGCCGGGGCCGACCCAACCGACGCGGCCGGCGTCGGGACGCCGCAGGTGGTCCTGGACGGCTATGGCCGGCTGCGCGCGGTCGTCGCCGCCCCGGACGGGTCGCTCTGGGTGCTGACCAACAACCGCGACGGGCGCGGCTCGCCGCGCGCGGGCGACGACCGGATCCTGCGCGTGACCGTGGGTTGAAAGACCTGCGCGGCGCGCGTCCCCCCTGCCAGGATGTCGATCGCCGGGACGGCGGGGGCCGCGGAACCGGTACGTCGGCACGGTCGGCCCCGCGAACAGGAGCCCATCGTGTCGTCGTACGACCCCTCCGCGAGCCAGGACCCGAACCAGCCGGCCGGCGGCCAGCCGCCGGCCGGTCAACCCTCGTGGCAGCCGCAGTCCGGCCAGCCGGCTCCGCAGCCGCCCTACGGCCAGCCCGGCACCCCGCCGCAGTACGGCGCGCCCCAGTACCCGGGTGCGCCGCAGTACTCGCAGTACCCGACGGCTCCGCAGTACGGCTACCCGCAGTACCAGCAGCCCGGTGGCAAGTCGTTCGTCGTGACGTGGCTGCTCGCGCTGTTCCTCGGCAGCTTCGGCGTCGACCGGTTCTACCTCGGCAAGATCGGCACCGGCGTGCTCAAGCTGATCACGCTCGGGGGCTGCGGCATCTGGAC
>CAZFTZ010000073.1:0-3056 GCA_964521875.1 uncultured Cellulomonas sp.
CTCCAGCATGATCGCGGCCGCCGCCATGCCGGTGAGCAGCGAGATCTGCGCGTTCCAGCCCTCCACCGGCAGCGGGGCGCGGAACGTCAGGTGCCAGCCGCCGTCGTCGTCGCGCGAGGCCTCCTGCTCCGGCAGGTTGAGCGAGACGCCGCCACGCGCGCGCTCGATCGTCTGGCGCCGCCGACCTACCTCACGCAGCGCCCGCAGCACGGTGAGGACGCCGTGCGGGTCCGGCCCGCCGTCGAGGATCGCCTGCGCGCCGTCGTAGGACAGCTTGGCGCGGCTGCGCACCAGCGCCGGCTCCACCCGGGCGGCGGTCTGCTGCGCGTCCTCGTCCAGGTCGACGGTCCACAGCGCCGCGGGTCGCACCTGGTCCGGCAGCAGGCTGGCCGCACCCTCGGACAGCACGCGCGGGTGCAGCGGCACGCTGCCGTCCGGGCCGTAGCAGGTGGTCCCGCGCTGCTGGGTCTCGCCGTCCAGGGCACCACCGGGCCCGACGAAGGCGGGCAGGTCGGCGATGGCGTAGCTGACCCGCCAGCCGTGGCCGGACCAGGCGACGTGCAGCGCCTGGTCGAGGTCCATCGACCCGGCAGGGTCGATGGTCACGAGCGGCAGGTCGGTGGCGTCGCGGCGTCCGGCCGCCCGTCCGGGGACGTCCACCGGCCCTCCGGTCGCCACCGCCTGCGCCTCGGCCTGCGCGGCGGCGCCGAACTCGACGGGGATCCTCAGCTCGGCGCGGAGCCTGGCCAGCGCGTCGGCGAGCTGTCCGTCGACCTGCGGTGACAGCCGCAGCCGGGTGGTGGGCACGACGAGACACTAGCTCCGCGCGGTCGCGGTGGCCGGGCGGGTGCACAGGCGTGGGGAACATCCGTCACGTCTCGCGCAACGTGTATTCCCCATGACCGCCGCGCCGCGGGGCAGGACCACAGCCCGGACCACCGAGCCGAGCCGCGTCCATGCCCTCACAGTCAGCCGAAGTACCTCGGCAGTGTCGCCTCGGACGCCTCGCGGAGCTCGGCGAGGGGAATCGTGAACAGCCCGCTGACCTCCAGCGCAGGCGCGCCGTCCTCGTCGGGCCCGGTCTCGGAGGTCTCGCCGAGGCGGATCACCGGGACGCCGCGTGCGGTGCACAGGTCGAGCAGCCGCTGCTCCTCCGCACGCGGCACCGCGACCAGCGCGCGGCCGGCCGACTCGGAGAACAGCGCCGTGAACGGGGTGATGCCGTCGCGCGCGCACAGCGCGTCGAGCGAGACGTGAGCGCCGATGCCGAAGCGCAGCGCCGCCTCGACGAGCGCCTGCGCCAGGCCGCCCTCGGACAGGTCGTGCGCGGCGTCGGCGATCTCGTCGCGCGCGGCCTGGACCAGCACCGCGGCGAGCCGGCGCTCGGCGGCGAGGTCCACCGCCGGCGGGCGGCCACCGAGCTGGTGCAGCGCGACGTCCGCCCAGGCCGAGCCGTCGAGCTCGTCCCGCGTGGTGCCGAGCAGGTAGACCGCCTCCGCCGGCGCGGTCCAGCCGGACGGGACCGCGTGGGCGACGTCGTCGAGCACGCCGAGCACGCCGACCACGGGCGTCGGGTGGATCGCCGTCTCGCCGGTGGTGTTGTAGAGCGACACGTTGCCGCCGGTCACCGGCACCTCGAGGGTGCGGCAGGCCTCCGCCAGCCCCTCGATCACCCGGACCAGCTGCCACATCGAGTCGGTGCGCTCCGGGCTGCCGATGTTGAGGCAGTCGGTGACCGCCAGCGGGCGCGCACCGGCGGCGGCGACGTTGCGGTAGGCCTCCGCGAGCGCGAGCTGGGCGCCGGCGAACGGGTCGAGCTGGGCGTAGCGACCGTTGGCGTCGGTCGCCAGTGCCACCCCGAGACCGGTGGTCTCGTCGACACGGACCACGCCGGCGTCGTCGGGCTGGGCGAGGGCGGTGTTGCCCTGGACGAACCGGTCGTACTGGCTGGTCACCCAGGCTTTCGAGGCGAGGTTGGGGCCGGCGACGAGCGCCAGGACGGTGGCGCGCAGCTCGTCGGGGCTCGTCGGGCGCGGGTACCTCGCAGCGCCCGCCGCGCCGGAGATCGTGTCGGCGTTCAACGCGTCCTGCCACTCCGGGCGGGCGTAGGGCCGGTCGTACACCGGCCCGTCGAGCGCGACGGTGCGCGGGTCGACGTCGACGATCCGGTGCCCGTGGTGGTCGATCGTCAGCCGGCCGTCCCCGGTGACCTCGCCGACGACGGCGGTCTCGACGTCCCACTTCGCGGTGACCGCGAGGAACCGGTCCAGCCGGTCCGGGCGGACGACGGCCATCATCCGCTCCTGCGACTCGCTCATCAGGATCTCGCCGGCGGTGAGCGTCGGGTCGCGCAGCAGCACCTTCTCCAGGTCGACGTGCATGCCGCCGTCGCCGTTGGCCGCCAGCTCGCTCGTCGCGCAGCTGATGCCCGCGGCGCCCAGGTCCTGGATCGCCTCGACGACGCCAGCGGCGAACAGCTCGAGGCAGCACTCGATGAGCACCTTCTCCATGAAGGGGTCGCCCACCTGCACGGACGGCCGCTTCGACGGCTTGCTGTCGTCGAACGTCTCGCTCGCCAGGATGGAGGCGCCGCCGATGCCGTCGCCGCCGGTGCGCGCGCCGAAGAGCACGACGAGGTTGCCGACGCCGGTCGCGTTCGCCAGGTGCACGTCCTCGTGCCGCAGCACGCCGAGGCACAGCGCGTTGACCAGCGGGTTCCCCTGGTAGCTCGGGTCGAAGACCGTCTCGCCGCCGATGTTCGGCAGACCGAGGCAGTTGCCGTAGCCGCCGACGCCGGCGACGACGCCGTGCACCACGCGTGCGGTGTCCGGCTGGTCGATCGCGCCAAACCGCAGCTGGTCCATGACGGCCACCGGCCGGGCACCCATCGAGATGATGTCGCGGACGATGCCGCCCACGCCGGTCGCGGCGCCCTGGTAGGGCTCGACGAAGCTCGGGTGGTTGTGGCTCTCGACCTTGAACGTCACCGCCCAGCCGTCGCCGATGTCGACGACGCCGGCGTTCTGGCCGATGCCGACGAGCAGGTGCTCGCGCAT
>CAZFTZ010000074.1:0-2890 GCA_964521875.1 uncultured Cellulomonas sp.
AGCACGGCACCCGCACAGGCTATCGTGGTCAGCAATCGCAGATTCACCGGCCTCGGGCGCGGCGCGATGCGCCGCGAAGCACGTGCGCGGCGGAGCCAGACAACCTTACTGCTGTGTCCGGCCGCGCGGTTTTTTGCCGCGGCCGGAGGCTTGAACCCTAGTGTTCTCGACGCCTCGCTTGCACGGGCTATCGGCTCCGCGAGCTCTCCGCGTGCCTGCCGGAGCAGTTCCGCAGTATCGAAATCGCTCGTCCGTGCGAGACGCTGCAACTCGATATCGAGCCAGGTCTCGACCAGAAACTCCCAACCATGTTGCGAGCGCTTGCTGAGCCAATTGTAAAATTCAACTTGGAAGTGCGACTCGCCGCCCTGGAGACGTGTGAACCACTCGGACGCTTGCCGGCCCACGTCTACCCGTCGCCCGTCGTCCTTGGCACCCCTCATACCTGAGCCCCTCTCCGACCTTCCTCATGGCAAACCGAATAATCCTCGCCCTATTTTTCCGAAACTTCTCTCGGTGCTCAGACACCCGCCGGGCCGTGTCATTCTACCGAGCGGTGCCCGATCCTGCGCCAAAAGCCTCGGCCGAGTGAGATGGCGCATGGTGCAATCACTGTCCTGACGAACCGGATTCCCGTGGTCGGATCACGATCTCGCCTGGCAGCCGTTCGATGATCAGATCACGCTCCTGCTCAAGATACTTGGCGAACATCTCGGGCTTGTCGGCGTCGAAAATGCCGGAGTAGTGATGCGAGCCGGGCGGCACGCCATCGACACGCAAACGCACGTCTCGATGGTAGCGATTGAACTCGTCTACCATATTTTCGAGCGGCGCGTTATCGAACTTGAGCCGTCGCTGGCTCCACGCGGTCGCCCTCTGAACATCAGCGCGCGCGGCGCGGCGAATAGAGCCGTCCGGTGTAATCCGAGCTTCTTCCCCGGCAGTCAGAACCTCCACGTCGGGTGGACGCAAGCCATCTGGCGCCGACGCGATCAAGCGCACTCGGCCCTCAAGCACGGCGACGTCCGTGCCGCGTCCATCGACTCGATCGTAGACGTTGAATTGCGTTCCTACCGCCTGCACCGTACCGGCGCGAGTGTGAACCCGGAATGGCCGTGAGGGATCGTGGGCCACTTTGAAAACAGCCTCGCCGTGACGCAGCTCGATGTCCCGCGCATCATCCTCGAACCGAATCCTGACATCTGAGTCCGTGTTCAGCGTGATGACAGACTTGTCAACAAGCTCGACCGTCCGTAGCTCGCCGACCTTCGTCGAATACTCCTGCGACCCGAGCCCGGAATTCGGATACCAGAAGTACTGATACACAACGGCAGCGGCAGTGAACAGAGCGAGGCTCGCGGCGATAGTCCACGCCCAACGGCTTTGGGTTTTCCGTGGGGACTCCGCTGGGTGCTTTGACTCCACCAGGTCCGGCCGCAACGGCAATGCACGGGTGGAATTGGAGATCGCGCCGAGGAGTGACTCGACATCATCACCGGTCTGCTTCAGATCCACTGCATCGAGTGCGCGCTCGGTACACGTGATCTCAAGAAACTCCTGAATATGCAGCGGGGACTGTCGGCACCAGTCCGCGAAAGCTGCCCGATCTTCCGCTCGCCCGTGCTTCAGAAGCTCAAACCACTTTGATGCGCTTCGTGCCTGCAAATGATCGATCTGATGTTGTAACTCCATGGTGCTCTACTCCCTTCGTTCACCGCGGATCGTGCTTCAGCAACATCTTCAGTTGCGCACGGGCTTCGAAGACGTAGTTCGTAACGGTGCTGAGAGTGAGTCCCGTCTTGCGCGCAACCTCTTCGTAGCTCCAGCCCTCTCGCTTGACGAGAAGCAATACGGCGCGTTGAGCCGGCGGAAGCCGACAGAGCGCTCGTCGCAGATCCTGCTCCAATGCAAGCTGTTCGGCGATGCCATCGCCCACGGCATACTCGATGCGCTCGCCAGCGGCCTCGACCACATCGGAGTCGAAAGTCACGAAGCTGCGCTCCTCGCGGTAGTGGTACTCCTTAACGACGTGCGAGGCGATCCCGTACAGGTAACCCTGCGTGTTTCGCACGACGTCTGCGCGCGGCAATTGCAAAAAACGCTCGAACACCTGCTGGATGAGGTCTGGGACGCTCGCGGGGTCGCGCATTCGTCGCGCGACATAACGATGCAACTCTGGCGCGTATCGCCGAAACGCAGCGACTGCAACATTCTCGAGTTCCCTTCGGGCCTTAATCTTCTGCTCGGCCATCTGCGTTGGGTTCCCTTCGTAGTTCTAATGTGGGCCACCGGGCCGCATTCCTTGGTTTTATTGTGGATTTACCAAGGTTCAGGGTCTGGAACCCCACTATGACGATACGGTGACTGACATTGGATTATTGCCAGGGGAGGCCAGAAGTCCAGAACTTACGGGGAGCACTGATGAAGACCAGAACAACGCTCGTGGCTTTCGTGGCCACGGCCACCCTCTGCACGACAGCAGCCGCTCAGGATTCCACAGTTCGAGTGGCATTCAACATTCAGCCGCAGCCGATTGCTCGGGCACTCACCGATTTGGGCGAGCAGGCGGGCCTCCAGGTTCTGGTCCGCGGGGAGGACGTGAAGGCTGACCAGCAGCTCTCTCGTCCGGTCAACGGGGAGCTGAGTGTGCGTGCGGCGTTGGAACGGGTGCTCGCCGACAGTGGGCTGACGTACGAGTTCTTGGATGAGCGCACGGTGCGTGTACGCACCGCAGATGTGGCGAGCGAATCGAAGTCAGATGCACAAACGGAGATCAAGCCGGAGGCGAGCCGCCCTTTAGCCCTAGCGCAAAGCCGCCCGCGCGAGAGAGAAGCGGTGGCAGTTCGGAGCACCGAGAGCGGAGCGGATCATCCCGGCAACAGGCAGAGAA
>CAZFTZ010000075.1:0-3733 GCA_964521875.1 uncultured Cellulomonas sp.
CGGTTTGGGACGCGGGAACGGGCTGGGGTAGTCTCGTCCGGCGCTCCCGGGCGCATCCCCGGGCCTATAGCTCAGACGGTTAGAGCGCTTCCCTGATAAGGAAGAGGTCACAGGTTCAAGTCCTGTTAGGCCCACTGTCCACGAGGAGGTCCCGTGAAGAAGCTGCTGTTCCTGGCGGCGCTCGCCGCGGCCGGCTACGTCCTCTACACGAAGTACCTGCAGGACCGCGACGAGCGCGACCTGTGGGCCGAGGTCACCGACACGCTGGACGACTGACCTCGACCGCCACCGGCCGCTGCCGGGGCGACCGGGGGCCGTGGCGCAAGTGGTAGCGCACCTGCTTTGCAAGCAGGGGGTTGCGGGTTCGAGTCCCGTCGGCTCCACCGACCACCCCGGGCACCGGCGCCAGGTGAGGTGGACCATCGGCCCTGGTCGCGGGGTGCTCTGCGGACGAGCCTGGCGCTATGACGGCGCAGTCCGGGGGCCTCGGTCAGGCCGGTTCGGTCCCGTGGGCACTCGGTCATCCGGGCGTGGCGGCCCTGGTGTCCGCGATCGCGACGATCGTCGGGCTCGTCGGGGTGGTCGTCGGCCTCACCCAGCGCAGCGAGCTGGCGCACAGCGGGCTGCTCGGCGGGTTCTGGGTGACGGCGCTGCTCGTCGTCAGCGCCGTCACGTTCGTGGTGGCGCTGCCGGCCTCGCTGGGGTTCGCCGGGGCGTCCTGCGCCACCCAGCGCGAGCTGTGGGGCGGCGTGCTCGGCGGCTTCATCACCGTGCTGACCACGCTGGTGGTCGTCGGGATCGTGCTGCCGGTGCACACCGTCCTGTAGCGCCGGCTCGCCGGTCAGCGGGTGTGGGCCGCCCGGGTGGCGCGCGACGAGAGGTCGGCCAGCACCTCGGCGAGGTACACCGGCTCCGGGTCGGTCGTCGCCGGCCCGCCCTCAAGCGTCGCCCAGTGCCACGTCGGCGCGAGCTGCGGGGCGTCGGCGTCGAGCGTGAGGTGCAGGTCGAGGAGCACCGCGTACCGGTAGCCGAACCGTCGCTGGATCGCCTGCGCACGCGTGAAGTCGCCGGCGCTGGTGCCGCGCGTGGCGCGGTCGGCCGTCAGCTCGAGGATCAGCAGGTTCTCCTCCGGCCCGAGCCGGCCGCGCCGGTGCACGATGAGGTCGGGGATGCGCCGGCCAGCTTCGTCGTCCTCGAGAGCGACCGACTTCTCCAGCACCATGCCGGAGCGGTCGTACTCCGCGTCGATGTCCCAGGCCTCCTCGACGAGCGGGCGCAGGTTCCAGCCGAGGTGGAACGCGATGGTCCGCTCGGAGGCGCTCGACGACCCGCTCTGCGGGGTGAACAGCGTCCACTCGTTGGCGATGGTGTTCGTCAGCGCGATCCGGACGCGTGCCTGGAGATCAGCCAGCAGCATGGCGCGAACCGTACTCCGGTCCCGTGACGCACATGTCACGCATCGTCAGGCGAGATCGAGCAGCGCGCGGACCGCGCCGACGCCCTGGAGCTGCACGTCCGGGCGCATCCACTCCGGGCGGGCGTCCCAGTCGGCGCGGTCCATCCGGAACGCGCGGGTCGCCACGGCGACGCCGTCGCGAGCCACCGTCGTCAGGCCGTTCTCGCGGTAGCCGAGCTTGCGGGTCACGCCGAGCGAGCCGGGGTTGTCGTCGAACGCGCTCGTCGTCGCGGTCGACGCGCCCAGGCCCTCGAACAGCAGGTGCAGCATGAGCAGCCGCATCCGCCAGCCGATGCCCTGGCGGTGGTGCCGCAGGCCGAGCCAGGACCCGGTCTCCGCGGTGCGGGTCACCGGGTAGCCCCGCGCGAACGCGTCCTGCAGGCCGAGCACCTGCCCGTCACGGAGCACCGCCATCTGCAGGCACCAGTCCTGCGGCGACAGCACGTTGCGCCGCCCCCACCCGTACTGCAGCACGGAGCGGCCCACCTGCTCCGGGGTGCCACGGGTCCACGGGACGAGGAAGGGCATGGAGTCCTCGTCGTGCACACCGGCCGCCGCCTCGCGGGCGAGGGCGAACATCAGCTCGTCGGTCGCCCAGGCCAGCTCGAGCCCGGCACCGACCACCCGCAGGCCGAGCAGGGGCCACAGCGCGACGTCGTCGATCTCCACGCGCCGAGCCTCCCGGTCCGGCGCGTCGCTGGTCAAACGAGTTCCGTCAGGCCTCGGGCTCGTCGGGCTCGCCGGACTTGGCCGACGACGAGCGGCGGGTGACCTTGCGCGCGGTCTCCGCGGCGGCGTCCTTGACCTCCGCCACCTTCTCCTCCGCCGCCTCGCGGACCTCGGCAGCCTTCTCCTCGGCGGCCTCCCGCACCTCCGCTGCCTTCTCGGCGGCCCTGGCCGCGGCCTCGCGGCTCTTCGCGACCGCGGTGCCGGCGGCGACGCCCACCGCGTCGGCCGCGTCGCCGACCGCCTCGGTGAAGGCGTGCCCGTCGTGCGGGCGGGTCTGCAGCGAGTCGGCGCCGGTCGGGTCCGTCGGCTCCCACGGCTCGGCCCACGGGTCGACGCTGGTGCGCGAGCGGTACCACGCGGCACCCGCGGCCCCGGCCGCGGCCAGCGTGGCGACGACGAAGAACGTCTTGGCGGCGGCGTGGCTCTTCCTGGCCTCGGCGCTCTCGGCGGCGTCGCTCGCCGCGTCGGCCAGCGCGTCCGCGTGCTCGTGCACCGCCTCGGCGGCGTTGTCGGCGGCGGCGGCGGCCTTCTCGGCGGCCTCGTTGAACGCGGCGACCAGCTTGGGGATCAGCTCGTCGACCAGCTTGTCGTGCGCGGTGTCGATCACCGGGCTCGCCTTCTCGGCGGCCTTCTCCAGCCGCGGCGCCGCGGCCTTGAGGCTCTCCGAGTAGGCCTTCTCCAGCCGCGGGGTGAGCCACTCGACGAACGCCTCGAGGCGGGGCGCGGTCCACTCCTTCGCGTGGACGGCGGCGTCCGTGAGGGCCCCGCCGATCTCGGAGGCCTGCGACTTGAGCTTCTCGGTGTCGACGTCGATGGTGCGGTGCGTGCTACCCATGGGGACCTCCGGCTCGTGGTCGGCCTGTGGCATCCCACTCTGCCACTGAGCCAGTCGCGCCGCAGGGTCCCGGCAGGTCCCGTGCGAGACTGTGCAGCATGTTCGCAACCCTGCACACCACCCTCGGTGACATCCGCGTCGAGCTGCTGCCGAACCACGCGCCGACGACCGTGGACAACTTCGTCGGGCTGGCCACCGGTGCCAAGCAGTGGACGGACCCCCGCACCGGGAAGACCTCGACCGACCCGCTGTACTCGGGTGTCGTGTTCCACCGTGTCATCGACGGGTTCATGATCCAGGGCGGCGACCCGCTGGGCACCGGCACCGGCGGTCCGGGCTACAACTTCGACGACGAGATCCACCCTGAGCTGACGTTCTCCCAGCCCTACCTGCTGGCGATGGCGAACGCCGGCAAGCGCCCGGACCGCATCACCGGCAAGCTCGCGGGCACCAACGGCTCGCAGTTCTTCATCACGGTCGCGGCCACGCCGTGGCTCAACGGCAAGCACACGATCTTCGGCCGGGTGGCCGACGACGCGAGCAAGGCCGTGGTGGACGCGATCGCCACCACGCCGACCGCGCGCGGCGACCGCCCCGTGACGGATGTCGTCATCCAGTCGGTCACCGTCGAGGACTGACGATCTCCACCACACCACCGCCCACCTGGCCACCGGAGGCCGCCAGTCCTCCGGTGTGCCCGCGCCACCCCGACC
>CAZFTZ010000076.1:0-7725 GCA_964521875.1 uncultured Cellulomonas sp.
CGCCGACCACCCATGCCTCGACCGCCACGTGCTCGTCGTCGAGCAGCACCGGGCCGCGCAGGTGCAGCGTCATCGCCTCAGCGGCCGCCGAACAGGTTGCCGAAGCTCGACGGGTCGAAGTCCCCCGGGTCCGCCGGCGGCTTCGGGGTGCCGAGGCCGAACGCCGAGCCCGGCGCGGCCGGTGCCGGGCCGGCGGCCTGACGGGTGGCCGCCTGCTGCTCCTGCAACGCGCGCTTGGCGGGGTTGCCGGACCTGCCCTTGACCTTCTTGGCCGGCGGCGCCTGGCGGCCCTTCGACTTCTTGCCGCTGCCCGGCAGGTTGCCCAGGCCGGGCATCGCGCCGCCGGACTTCGCCATCTGACGCATCATCTTCTGCGCCTGGTCGAACCTGTCGAGCAGCTGGTTGACGTCGGACGGCTGGGTGCCGGAGCCCCGCGCGATACGGGCGCGCCGCGAGCCGTTGATCAGCTTGGGCGTGGTGCGCTCGGCCGGCGTCATCGACTGGATGATCGCCTGGATCCGGTCGACCTCCCGCTCGTCGAAGCTGTCGAGCGCCTCGCGCATCTGCCCCATGCCGGGCAGCATCCCGAGCATCTTCTTCAGCGGGCCGGCGTTGCGCAGCTGCTGCATCTGGGACAGGAAGTCGTCGAGCGTGAAGTCCTCGCCGGCGGCGAGCTTGCCGGCCATCCGCTCGGCCTGCTCGGCGTCGAACGCCTTCTGCGCCTGCTCGATCAGGGTGAGCACGTCACCCATGTCGAGAATGCGTGACGCCATCCGGTCCGGGTGGAACACCTCGAAGTCGGTGAGCTTCTCGCCGGTGGAGGCGAACAGGATCGGGCGGCCGGTCACCGTCGCGACGGACAGCGCGGCACCGCCGCGCGCATCGCCGTCGAGCTTGGACAGCACCACGCCGGTGAAGCCGACGCCCTGCGCGAAGGCCTGCGCGGTGGTCACCGCGTCCTGGCCGATCATCGCGTCGACGACGAAGAGGATCTCGTCCGGGTCGACCGCGTCGCGGATGTCCGCGGCTTGCCGCATCATCGCCTCGTCGACGCCCAGGCGGCCGGCGGTGTCGACGATGACGACGTCGTGCTGCTTGTCCACGGCGAACGCGACGCCGTCGCGGGCGACCGCCACCGGGTCGGCGCCCAGCGGCAGCGTGTCGATGTCGGCTGACGCCTGGTTGCCCGGGTGCGGCGCGAACACCGGCACGCCGGCACGCTCGCCCACCACCTGGAGCTGGGTGACGGCGTTGGGGCGCTGCAGGTCGGCGGCGACGAGCACCGGGGTGTGTCCCTGCTCGCGCAGGTGCACCGCCAGCTTCCCGGCGAGGGTCGTCTTGCCGGCGCCCTGCAGGCCCGCGAGCAGGATCACCGTCGGTGGCCGCTTGGCGAACGTCAGCGTCCGCGTCGACCCGCCGAGGATCGCGACGAGCTCGTCGTTGACGATCTTGACGACCTGCTGCGCCGGGTTGAGCGCGCCCGAGACCTCAGCACCGAGCGCCCGCTCGCGCACCGCGCTGGTGAACTGCCGGACCACCGGCACCGAGACGTCGGCGTCGAGCAGCGCCCGGCGGATCTCGCGGACGGTGGCGTCGACGTCCGCCTCGGACAGCCGGCCCCGGGTGCGCAGGTTCCGGAAGGTGGACGTCAGCCGGTCGGAGAGGTTGTTGAACACGGTGCCTCGCTCAGTCGGACGGACGCCCCAGGGTACCTGCCAGCCGGGCGGTCGCCCGGGCCACCAGGTCGTCGACGAGGGAGGCCCGCCAGGTGGTCCACGCCGCCGGACCCGCGGCCGAGGCATCGGCCTCGGTCAGGGCGCGCAGCAGCACCAGCAGGTCCCGCCGGTGGTCGACCGCGTCGAGGAGCCTGTCGACGGTCGCAGGAGCCGCGGGGTCCTCCTGGGTGGCCAGCTCGGACAGCGTCAGGTGTTCGCGGACCAGGCGCGCGACGTCCTCGGCCAGCTGCTCGCCGAACCCCATCCGGGCGACGATCGGACCGGCGAGCCGGGCCCCCTCCGCCGGGTGGTCGCCGGCGCCGGCGCGCTTGCCGATGTCGTGCAGCAGCGCGGCGAGCAGCAGGGTGTCGGAGCCCTCGGCGCCGCGCCACTCCTTGCCGACGCGGGCGACCGTCTCCACCAGGTGGCGGTCCACGGTGTGCCGGTGGATCGGCGAGCGCTGCGGCCGGTTGCGGACACCGGCCCACTCGGGGATCCATGTCGTCACGACGCCCGCGAGGTCGAGCGCCTCCCACACCGGCACCTGCGCCTGGCCGGAACCGAGCAGCGCGACGAGCTGGGTGCGCGCCGCCTTGGGCCACGGCACCGGCAGCGGCGGGGTCGCCTCGAGGCTGGCGACGGTCACCGGCGAGAGCACCAGGCCGGTGCGGGCGGCGGTCGCGGCGGCGCGCAGCGACAGCACCGGGTCCTCGGCCGGGTGGGCGTCGACCGCGAGCACCAGCTCACCGTCGTGCTCGACGAGGCCCTCGCCGATGGCGCGCAGCCGCGGTGGCTGGCGCCGGCCACGGACGAAGAACGGCGGAGCCGGCCGCTGCAGTGCCTGCCGGGCGTTGCGGGCCGTGGTGTCCACCGCGTAGGAGATGACACGCCCGGCCTCGGCGATCGAGGCGAGCAGGTCGTCGCGGTCGTCGACCCCGACGCGCGCGGCGACCTCGTCCTGGTCGGCGAGCAGCAGCCGGTTGGTGTGCCGCCCGGAGACGAGCTGCACCGTGTCCCGGACGTCGAGCAGGTGGTGGTAGGCGGCGTCCACCGCGCCGTGCGGGCGGTCCGTCAGCCAGGTGGCGGCCAGCGCGGACAGCACGACGGCGTCGCGGATGCCGCCGCGCGCCTCCTTGAGGTCGGGCTCGATGAGGTAGGCCAGCTCGCCGTACCGGTCGGCCCGGCCCTTGGTGCTGGACAGCAGCTCGGGCAGCCGACGACGAGCGGCCGACCGCCAGTCCTCGAGCAGCGCGGACATCGCGCGGGCGACCACCACCGGGTCGCCGGCGACGTGCCGCAGCTCGAGCAGTCCCACCGCCGCCGGCAGGTCCTTGGACGCCACCTGCCGGCACTGCGCCAGCGAGCGCACCGAGTGGTCGAGGTCCAGGCCGGCGTCCCAGATCGGGTACCAGAGTCGCTCCGCGAGGCGCTGCAGCTCGTCGGGCGACCGGCCGCGTCCCTCGTGCACCAGCAGCAGGTCCAGGTCGCTGATCGGGGACGCGTCGCCACGGCCGATGCTGCCGACCGCACCGAGCGCGATCCCCGTCGTGTCGAGGTCCGCCGTCGCGGACTCCCACAGCTCCGCCAGGCGCTGCACGACGAGGTCCGCGACGGCGCGTCGCCGGGCGACGCCGTCGAAGCCGGGACCCGCGAGCGAGGCGGCCAGCTCGAGCCGCTGACGCCGCAGGTCCCGCACCCCGGACTGGGGGTACGGGACCTGCGGCTCGGGCTCAGCCGGCGTTGCCGACCGTGCCGTCATGCTTACAGCGCGTCGGCGCCGTGCTCGCCGGTGCGGACGCGGGCGACGTCCTCCACCGGGGTCACCCAGACCTTGCCGTCGCCGATCTTGCCGGTCTGCGCCGCCTGGATGATCACGCCGACGATCGACGTGGCGTCCTCGTCGGTGACGAGCACGTCGATCTTCACCTTCGGGACGAGGTCCACGGTGTACTCCGCACCGCGGTAGACCTCCGTGTGACCCCGCTGACGGCCGTAGCCGCTCGCCTCGCTCACGGTCAGGCCGTGCACGCCGGCACCCTCCAGGGCGGACTTCACGTCGTCCAGCCGATGCGGCTGGATGACTGCCGTCACGAGCTTCGTCATCACTCCACCTCCGTCGCGATGCGGGTACCGATCGTCTCGTACGCGGTCTCGCCGTGCACCGCGAGGTCGATGCCGCCGACCTCGACCTCCTCCGGCAGGCGGAGGCCGCCGAGGGCCTTGATGACCAGGCCGATGACGTAGGTGAGGATGAACGAGAAGAGCCCGGCGATGACGGCCACGATGATCTGCGTCGCCAGCTGTGTGCCGCCGCCACCGTAGAACAGGCCGTCCTTCGCGCCGTCCGGGTACCAGGCGCCCTGGTTCGTCGTGGCGAAGAAGCCGATGAGGATGGTGCCGGTGAGGCCACCGACCAGGTGGACGCCGACGACGTCGAACGCGTCGTCGTAGCCCAGCTTGTACTTCAGCCCGATGGCGATGGCGCACAGCGCGCCGGCGACCAGGCCGATGACGATCGCGCCCCAGGTGTCGACCGCCGCGGCGGCCGGCGTGATGGCGACCAGACCGGCGACGATGCCCGACGCCGCGCCGAGCGAGGTCGCGTGGCCGTCGCGGATCTTCTCCGTGACCAGCCAGGAGAGCATCGCGACACAGGTGGCGACGAAGGTGTTGAGCCACGCCCGCCCGGCCACGGGGTCGGCCGCGCCCTCGGAACCTGCGTTGAAGCCGAACCAGCCGACCCACAGCAGGGCGGCGCCCAACATGACGAACGGCAGGTTGTGCGGCCGGAACGGCTCCTTGGGCCAGCCCTTGCGCTTGCCGAGCAGCAGCGCCAGCGCCAGGCCGGCGGCACCGGCGTCGATGTGGACGACGGTCCCACCGGCGAAGTCGATCGGTGTCGACAACGCGTCCGCGATCGGGCCCGCCGAGAGGAAGCCGCCGCCCCAGACCATGTGGGCGAGCGGGAAGTAGACGATGGTCGCCCACACGACCGTGAACGCGATCCAGGAGCTGAACTTCATGCGGTCGGCGATCGCCCCGGTGATGAGGGCGACGGTGATCACCGCGAAGGTCACCTGGAAGGCCACGAACACGAAGGCCGGCACGCCGACCCCGGCGAGCAGCGTGTCCTCGTCGGTCAGGCCCTGGAGCCCGAACCACTCGAACGGGTTGCCGAAGAACTGGTTGATCCCGGTGACACCCGATCCGAAGGACTCCGAGTAGCCCCACAGCAGCCAGATGAACCCGACGGTCCCGGCCGTCACGTAGTTCATCATCAGCATGTTGAGGACGGACTTGCTCCGGCCGATGCCGCCGTAGAAGAACGCCAGCGCCGGGACCGTCATCATGAGGACGATCACGGCGGACGTCAGCATCCAGGCGGTGTTGCCGGAGTCGAGTGTGAAGTCTGCAAGCATCCGCAGTACCCGTTTCTCCCGTGGCCAGCCGGACGGCTCGCCGCGGGAACAACGGTGGTGGTGCCTGGTTTCGAGGGACGGCCAGCGGCGTTACGGATGCGTCACGGGAGTGGTGACGACGTAAACATCATGTGACGGTCGCGGCGCCGTCTCAGGCTCCGAGAAGACCGTCCACGAACGCCTCCGGGTCGAACGGCGCCAGGTCGTCCGGCCCTTCGCCCAGCCCGACGAGCTTCACCGGCACCCCGAGCTCGCGCTGCACCGCCACCACGATGCCGCCCTTGGCGGTGCCGTCCAGCTTGGTGAGCACGATCCCGGTCACGCCCGCCACCTGCGTGAACACCCGCGCCTGGGTGAGGCCGTTCTGGCCGGTGGTGGCATCGAGCACCAGCAGCACCTCCGACAGCGGCTGGGCGCGGGTCAGCACGCGGGTGATCTTGCCGAGCTCGTCCATCAGGCCGGCCTTGTTCTGCAGCCGGCCTGCGGTGTCGACCAGGACGACGTCGGCGCCCTCGGCGCGTGCCTCCTTCACCGCGTCGAACGCCACCGCGGCAGGGTCGGCGCCCTCGCGGTCCGCCCGGACGGTCCGGACCCCGACGCGCGCGCCCCACGTGGTGAGCTGCTCGGCGGCGGCGGCGCGGAACGTGTCGGCGGCACCCAGCACCACGGTGCGGCCGTCGGCCACCAGGACGCGCGCCAGCTTGCCGACGGTCGTCGTCTTGCCGGTGCCGTTGACCCCGACGACGAGCACGACGGCCGGTGAGACGGTGCCGTCCTCCCCCTCGACCGGGGCGGTGTCCAGCGAGCGGTCCAGGCTCGGGTCGACCAGTGCGAGCAGCTGGTCGCGCAGCATCGCGCGCACCTGCGCCGGGTCGCTCGTACCGGTGACCCGCACGCGCGTGCGCAGGGCGTCGATCAGCTCGCCGGACGGGCCGGCACCGACGTCGGCGAGCAGCAGCGTCTCCTCCAGCTCGTCCCAGTCGTCGTCGGACAGCCGGTCGCGGGACAGCACGGCGAGCAGCCGGGCGCCGAGCGGCGAACCGGAGCGGGCCAGCCGGTCGCGCAGCCGGACGAGGCGACCCGCGGTCGGAGCCGGGGTCTCGACGAGTGCCGGCACGGCCTGCTCGGCAACCGCCTCCTCGAGCTCCTCCGCGGGCGGCGCGCCGGGCGCCGACTCCTCCGCCGGCGGGCCGGCGGGGGCGGGGACGACCGGTGGTGCGGCGACCTGCGTCGTGGTGGCGGTCCCGGCCGCGCCGGGCGCGGGTGCCGCGGGCTCGTCGTCGGGCTTCCTCCCCCGGCGACGCAGGCCCACGGCCGTGCCGATGCCGGCGACGATCACGACCAGCGGAATGCCGCCGGCCAGGAGCCAGGTGAGGATCTCGTGGGTCACCGGGACAGTGTGTCAGGCGGTGACCCGGCGGCCGTCGACGGGACGGCCAGGCGAGCGCGGCTCAGCGGCCGGAGGGCTCGTCGACGTCCTCACCGTGATGCCCGGGAAGCACGCGCACCGCGGCCGCGTGCAGCGTGCCGGTGATGTCCTCCGGCTGGAGGTACCCCTCGCCGGACTCGACGTTCGCCCGGAGCATCTGCTCCAGCGAGACGTCGACGGGCTCGGCGGCTGCAGCACGCGCCTCGGCGCGCTGCCTGCCGTCCGGTCGCCACAGCGCTCGCAGGCCGCGGACGAAGGCACGCAGCGGGTGCTCCCCGTCGCGCCGCGGCGCCTCGGCGGTCGCGAGCAGCACGACGACGGCGGAGGCGAGCAGGGCGAGGAGCACGACGACGAGAACGACCATGCCTGCCATCGTCGCCCGCTCCGGTAGCGGGCTCCACCCCGGACGGCAGGCGTCACCCAGATGTCACCAGACCTTCACGCGCCACCCTCAGGCGGGCACGTCCTCCCGCAGCCGCTGGCTGATCACCGCGGACACACCGTCGCCGCGCATCGTCACGCCGTAGAGCGCGTCCGCGATCTCCATCGTCCGCTTCTGATGCGTGACGACGATGAGCTGGGAGCTGGCGCGCAGCTCGCGCAGCAGCTCCAGCAGCCGGTCGAGGTTGGTGTCGTCGAGGGCGGCCTCGACCTCGTCCATCACGTAGAACGGCGAGGGCCGGGCACGGAAGATCGCGACGAGCAGCGCGACCGCGGTCAGCGACCGCTCCCCGCCGGAGAGCAGCGACAGCCGCTTGACCTTCTTGCCGGCCGGCCGCGCCTCCACCTCGATCCCGGTGGCGAGCATGTTCTCCGGGTCGGTGAGCACCAGCTTGCCCTCGCCGCCGGGGAACAACCGCGGGAACACCTGCTCGAACTGGGCGGCGGTGTCGGCGAAGGCCTCCGCGAACACCTGCTCCACGCGTTCGTCGATGTCGGCGACGATCTGCAGCAGGTCGGCGCGGGACTTCCTGAGGTCGGCGAGCTGGTCGGTGAGGAACTTGTGCCGCTCCTCCAGCGCCTCGAACTCCTCGAGCGCCAGGGGGTTGACCCGGCCGAGCAGGCTCAGTGCGCGCTCGGCGGCGGCCAGTCGCTTCTCCTGCTGCTCCCGGACGTACGGCACGGTGGCGGGCGGCTCGTCCGGGTCTGCGTCCGGGGCCGG
>CAZFTZ010000077.1:0-3095 GCA_964521875.1 uncultured Cellulomonas sp.
GACTGCCAGCCGTCCGCCGCGACGCAGGTGCTCGAGCGAGTCGACGAGGAACCAGACCCGTGCCTCCGCGGCGGCCGACGAGGCAGCAGCCGCGACCTCGTCGGCCCCGGGGCTCACCGGCCGGCGGAACACGTCGGCGACCCGGCGCAGGTCGGCGACGTCAGGAAGATGGAGCCGGCCGACGAAGCCCGGCACCCGGTGGGCCGTCACGTCGTCGGCCTCCGCCGGTCGGTGAGCGACGGTCGCACCGCCCGGACGGGGAGACTCCACCCGCGACGGAGTGGCGCGGGGGCCCGGTCCGGGGACCCGCTCGGCGGGCGGGAGGACGAGCCGCTCGTCGAGCGGGACGCCGGCGGCGGTCCAGGCGGCGGCGAGCGCCGCCGAGCCCAGCGCCATCGCGGCGGTACGCGAGTCGACGACGTGCACCGGCAGCGGCGCCCGCTCGGCGGCGGCGTGCGCGGCGGCGACGGTCCCCGACAGCTCGCCGGACAGGTGCACCGACACGACCGCCTCGGCCCCGGCCTGCGCGGCTCGGGCGTAGGCGCGGGCGAACGCCGCGGGCGCGGGCTGCGACGTCGACACCTTCGCGCCGCGGCGCAGCGCCTCGACCAGGGCGGACGGCGCCAGCGACACGCCCTCCGTGTGGCGGCGACCGTCGACCACGACGTCCAGCGGGACGACGGTGATCCCCCACCGGGCCGCCGCCCCCGGGGGAAGCGCCGCTGTGGAGTCGGTGACCACCGCCACCCGGCGGCGGGCAGGACGCATCGCGCTCAGGCCGGCACCACGTTGACGAGCTTCGGCGGCACGACGACCACGGTGCGGATCGCCCGGCCGTCCAGGGCGCGTTGCACACCGGCGTCGGCCAGGGCGATCGCCTGCAGCTCGTCCTTGGTCGCGGACGGCGACACCTCCGCCCGGCCGCGCACCTTGCCCGCAACCTGCAGCACACAGGTCACGGTGTCCTCGACCAGGTACCGCGGATCGGCCACCGGGAACGGCTCGTAGGTCAGCGACTCGTCGTGCCCCAGCCGGGACCACAGCTCCTCGGCGAGGTGCGGGGCGACCGGAGCCGTCATCAGCACCAGCGGTTCGACCGCCGCGCGCGGCACGCGGTCCAGGGTCGTCAGGTGGTTGTTGAGGACGATGAGCTTGGCGATCGCGGTGTTGATCCGCATCGCCGTCATGTCCTCGGTGACGTCGGCGATCGCCCGGTGGAGCACGCGCAGCGTCTCGGTGGTCGGCTCGTCGTCCACCACCGTCGTCTCGCCGGTCTCCTCGGAGACGACGTTGCGCCACAGCCGCTGCAGGAACCGCTGGGCGCCGACGACCGCACGGGTCTCCCACGGCCGGGACAGGTCCAGCGGGCCCATCGACATCTCGTAGACGCGCAGCGTGTCGGCGCCATAGGCGGCGTACATGTCGTCGGGCGAGACGACGTTCTTCAGGGACTTGCCGATCTTCCCGTACTCGCGGTTGACCGGCTCGCCGTGCCAGCGGTAGCCGGTGGGCGACGAGGCGTCCTCGACGACCTCCTCCGCCGGCACGTACACGCCGCGCTCGTCGGTGTAGGCGTACGCCTGGATGTAGCCCTGGTTGAACAGCGTGTAGAAGGGCTCACCGGCGCTGACGTGACCGAGGTCGTGCAGCACCTTGTGCCAGAACCGGGCGTACAGCAGGTGCAGCACGGCGTGCTCGACGCCGCCGACGTACAGGTCGACGCCGCCGATCGAGCCCGCGGGCTGCTCGCCGTGGCCCGGGCCCATCCAGTAGCGCTCCAGCTCCGGGTCGATCACCTGGCCGGTCGCGTGCGACGGGTCGAGGTAGTGCAGGTAGTACCAGCACGAGCCCGCCCAGTTGGGCATCGTGTTCGTGTCCCGGCGGTACCGCTTCGGGCCGTCGCCGAGGTCGAGCGTGACGTTCACCCAGTCCTCGTTGCGGCCCAGCGGAGCCTCGGGGACCGAGTCGGCGTCGTCCGGGTCGAACAGCCGCGGCGAGTAGTCGGGCACCTCGGGCAGCAGCACCGGCAGGGCCGAGTCGGGCAGCGCGACGGGCAGGCCGTCCTCGTCGTACACCACGGGGAACGGCTCGCCCCAGTAGCGCTGCCGGCTGAACAGCCAGTCGCGCAGCCGGTAGGTGGTGCGCGCCTCGCCCTGGCCGCGCGCCGCCAGCCAGGCGATGATCCGGTCCTTGGCGTCCTCGACGGTCAGGCCGTCCAGGCTGATCTCGTCGTTCGACGAGTTGATCACGGTGCCGTGGTCGGTGCGGGCGGCGTCGGTCGTCTCGCCCTCGACCGTGTACACCACCGGCAGGTCGTAGGCGACCGCGAAGTCGTGGTCGCGCTGGT
Organism: uncultured Cellulomonas sp.; assembly: GCA_964521875.1. GTDB lineage: Bacteria > Actinomycetota > Actinomycetes > Actinomycetales > Cellulomonadaceae > Cellulomonas. The sequence continues at coordinate 2,348 of CAZFTZ010000077.1, forward strand.
CGCCGCCGGGGACGGCCATGATCGCGCCGGTGCCGTAGCCCATGAGCACGTAGTCGGCGGTGAACACCGGCAGCAGGTCGCCGTTGACGGGGTTGACCGCCAGATGGCCCGAGAACACGCCCGTCATGCGGGCGGCGTCCGCCTGCCGCTCCACGGCGGTGCGACCGGCCGTCTCCCTCCGGTACGCCGCAACCGCGGCCGCGGGGTCGTCGTACCCACCGGTCCACGACGAGCGCGTGCCGTCCGGCCACGCGGCAGGGACCTCGTCGAGCAGCGGGTGCTCCGGGGCGACCACCATGAACGTCGCTCCGAACAGGGTGTCCGGGCGGGTGGTGAACACCTCGAGCCGCTCGCCGCCCACCACGTCGAAGTGGACCGCGGCTCCCGTGGAACGCCCGATCCAGTGCCGCTGCATCAGCTTGACCTTCTCCGGCCAGTCGATGCGGTCCAGGTCGTCCGCCAGCCGGTCGGCGTAGGCGGTGATCCGCATGTTCCACTGCCGCAGGTTCTTCTGGAACACGGGCATGTTGCCGCGCTCCGAGCGGCCGTCGGCGGTGACCTCCTCGTTCGCCAGCACCGTGCCGAGGCCGGGCGCCCAGTTGACCGGGGTGTCGCTCAGGTAGGCCAGCCGGTGCGCGTCCAGCACCCGGCGCTGCTGCGCGCGGGTCAGGTCCGCGTACGACGAGCCCTCGCTCACCCCGTCGATCCCGGCGGGAACCGTGCGCGTGCCGGCCAGCAGCTCCGCCTC
>CAZFTZ010000078.1:0-3173 GCA_964521875.1 uncultured Cellulomonas sp.
CCGTCCGGGGAGACCTGGACGTTGTGGAAGGCCGCGTCGTCGCTGGTCACCTTCGTCACGGTGCCGTCGAGCGCCAGCCGGAACACCGGCGCCCGGCCGTCGTCGTCCGCCACGACCAGCAGGCCCGACGAGTCCGGCAGCCACTCGACGGCGTCCGGCCAGCGGTCCCAGTCCGCGGTCAGCGGCACCACCTCGCCGCCGGCCAGCGGCACCAGCGCCAGGTCGACGTGCGGCGCGCGGTCCGGGGCGCCGACGAACTCGCGGTGGAACGCCACCCACTGCCCGTCCGGCGAGACGACGGGGCCGTAGGCGTCGAACGTCTCGTCGGCCACGAGCGTGCGGCGCTCCTTGCTCACGACGTCGACCGCGACGAGCTGGACGCGCTGGTCCGCCTGCGCGCGCAGGCTGATCCACGACGTGACGAGCACCCTGCCGTCCGGCGAGAGCGCCGCGCGCTGCTCGTCGAGCGCCCGCCCGGCGTCCGGGGTGACGTCGGCGAGCGCGACGTGCGGCTCGGGAACGCCGGCCGCACCCGGCGTGGCCTCGAGCGTGCCGACGAACCAGTGCGGCTCGTCGGGCCCCAGGTCGTGGTCCCAGAACCGGACCGGGTAGCGGCTGTGGAGGATCGCCGCGACCTTCTTGTCCTTGCGGTCCTTGCGCAGGGCCTCGTCGGACTCGTCGTCCGTCGCGTGCGGCAGCACGCCGGAGCCGACGACGAGCACCGGCGCGTCCTTCGCCACGGCCAGGTCCCCCACGCCGGCCTTGCGGTGGCCGACGACGCGGGCCTCGCCGCCACCGGAGGGCAGCAGCCACAGGTCGGGCACCTCGTCGTCCCCGTCCTTGGACTCGGGGTCCGGCCGGCCGGACGTGAACAGCAGGTCACCGGACGGCAGGAACGCCGCGCCGCCCTCGCCCTTGGCGCTGCGCGTCAGCCGCCTGGCGGGCGCGACGCCGGCCGGGTCCACCTCCCACAGCGCGGTGACGTACTTGGTCGACTTCGGGTCGAGCGTCTGCACCGCCGTGATGAGACGCGTGCCGTCCGGGGACAGCACCAGGCCGGACAGGCGGGGCAGCGCGATGTAGGACTCGAGGTCGTCGAAGGCAGTCACGAGGCCCGTTCCTATCACGACGGGCTGACGTCGGTGCCAGGGTTTAGCGTCGCCGCCCATGGAGATCTCGTTCATCGCAGGCTTCGGGCCGATCACCCGCGACGGGGGTGCACGCGACTTCTGGGGCGGTGCGCTCGGCGTCCCTCTGACGGAGGTGGCGCCCGGCTACTGGGGCACCGACGAGGAGGAGCTGGCCGGCGCCCGGGCGTTCGCGCTGTGGCCGCTGGCGCAGGCGGCGCAGGCGGTGTTCGGGGCCGACGAGTGGCCGTCGGACCTGCCGACGCCCCAGGCCTGGCTGGAGCTGGACGTCGCCTCGCCGCAGGCCGTCGCGGACGCCGTCGCCGAACTGGAGGCGGCAGGTCAGCGCATCCTCACCGCCGCGCACGACGAGCCCTGGGGCCAGACCACGGCCCGGCTGCTCAGCCCGGAAGGACTGCTGGTCGGCGTCACGTACACGCCGTGGATGCACGCTCAGTCCTGACGGTCGCGGCGCGCCAGGCGCGCGAGCATCTCGTTGTACTCGTCCATCTCGACGTCGCCCTCACGCTCGACCTTCCGGTCCCGGCGGCGGGCGACGCGCTCGTCGTCCCGCGCCCACGCCGCCGCGACGCCGATCGCCAGCGCCAGAGTCGGCAGCTCGCCGATGCCCCACGCGATGGAGCCGCCGACGCGCTGGTCCGCCAGCGCGCTGACCCCCCAGGTCCGCCCCATCAGCCCGAACCAGTCCGCGACCAGCAGCTCGTTGCCGCTGATCAGCGTGATGCCGAAGAAGGCGTGGAACGCCATCGTCGCGAACAGCAGCAGCAGCCGCTGCGGGTAGCCCGGGCGCTTCGGCCCGGGGTCGACGCCGATCAGCGCGTTGGCGAACAGGTACCCGGCCAGGCTGAAGTGCACCACCATGAACAGGTGCCCCTCGGGGGTGCGCAGCGACCAGCCGAACACCTGCGAGTAGTAGAAGACGATCATCGAGCCGGCGAAGTTCACCCCGGCGACGACCGGGTTCGAGAAGAACGCGGCCACCCGGCTGTGCACCAGCGTGAGCAGCCACTCGCGTGGGCCGCGTGAGGCGTCGCCGGGTGTCGTCGCGGCGCGGGCGGGCAGGGCGCGCAGGGCCAGGGTCACCGGTGCCGCGAGCACGACGAGCACCGGGATCACCATCACCAGCACCATGTGCTGCACCATGTGCGCGCTGAACAGCACGTGGCCGTAGACGTTCGGGCCGCCGCTCGTCGTCCAGGCGAACACGACCATCCCCGCGACCCACGCCGCCGTGCGTGGCCACGGCCAACGGTCGCCGCGGCGGTTCAGCCGGGACACCCACCGCAGGTAGACGACGAACCCGGCGAGCGCCGCGGCCAGCGTCACCGGCTCCACCCGCCACTGCGTGAACCAGGCGGCGCCGGTCAGCTCGGGCGGCAGCGGGTGGCCGGTCAGCAGGTACGCGGGAGTCGGGTCGGCCGGGGCGATCTCCGCCACCGGGGGCGCCGAGCCCGCGAGCGCCACCGCGACACCGGACACCGCGCCCATGACGACGAGCTCGACGAGCACCAGCCGCCAGAACGGCCACGCCCTCCCCTGCCCGATGCGCGGGATCGTCACCCACCGGTGGCCCAGCCCCAACAGGCCGAGCGCCGCCAGCAGCTCGGCCTTGGTCAGCAGCAGCACGCCGTAGCGGGTGGTGAGGTCGCCCCAGCCGCCGAGCCGGATCACGCCGCTGACGATCCCGGAGAGGGCGACGCCGACCAGGCACCACGCGGCGACCGTCGAGTAGCGGCGGACCGCCGGCTGCAGGTCGTCGGCCAGGTGCCGGTGCAGCACCGTCAGCCCGCCGAGGCCGCCGACCCAGACCGCCGCACCGACCAGGTGGAGGAACAGCGAGCCGGTGGCCAGCTCGTGGTTGGCCGCGCCGGCGGCGTGGCCGGTGCCGGCTTCGAGCCACAGCGCCGTGACGGCGAGCACGCCGGTCCAGGCGGCGCCGGTCGGCGTGCGCACGACGAGCGCGCACGCGGTCAGTGCGGCGACCGCGAGCACGATGCCGGCCAGGGCGCGGCCGATGCCGACCTG
>CAZFTZ010000079.1:0-8114 GCA_964521875.1 uncultured Cellulomonas sp.
CCGGTCCCACGTCGCGACGTAGGTCTGGAGCGTGGCCCCCAGCCGAGCGAGGTTCGGAGGGCAGCACGGGATGGCGTACCAGGGCAGCCGCTCGGCCGGGGAGTCCTCGACCGACCCGTCGTGCTCGGTGCGTCGCTGGAGCGGGTTGGAGTAGAAGAAGTGACGCCCGTCGCCGCCGAGGCCGGCCGGGACGGCGTTGAGCAGCAGCCGCTCGATCTCGTCGGCGTACCGGCGCCGCCCCGTCGCCAGCAGCAGGCGCCAGTTCCACATCACACCGGCGATCGCGGCGCAGGTCTCGGCGTAGGCGCGCTCGCTCGGCAGCTCGTACGGGTCGCCGAAGGCCTCGTCGCGATGGCGGGACCCGACGCCGCCCGTCACGTAGCTGCGCCGTCCGACGACGTCCTCCCACATCCGCTCGGACGCGGCGAGCAGCTCCCGGTCGCTGGTCTCGATCGCCACGTCGACGGCCCCGGCGGCCAGGTAGAGCTGGCGGACCGCGTGCCCGGTCGCCGTGACGGCGTCCCGCACCGGCACGTGGTCCTGGAAGTAGCCCCGCCCGTACGGCTGGTCGCCCAGCAGGCCGTGCCCGCGCGCCTCGATCATCGCCCGGGCGGTCTCCCGGTACGACGACCGGCCCGTGAGCCGGGAGAGCTCGACCAGCGCCATCTCGACCTCCGGATGGCCGTCCGCCGCGACTCGGCCACCCGGACCGAACGTCCGGGTCAGCAGGTCCGCCGCCCGGACCGCGACGTCCAGCAGCGCCGTGTCGCCGAGTCCCCGGGCCGCGGCGATGCCGGCCTGGACCAGGTGCCCGATGACGTACGTCTCGTGGCTCCAGTGGAGCTCGGCCCACCGGTCGTCGGGCTTGACGCCCTGGATCCAGGAGTCGAGGTAGCCGTCGTCGTCCTGGACGCGCGCCAGCAGCCGGGTGACCTCGTCCAGCCACCCGGTCAGCTCGTCGTCCCCTCCCCGCGCGAGTCGCCAGGCGACGGCCTCGAGCGTCTTGTGGACGTCCGAGTCGGCGAACCAGTAGCCGCGGAAGTCCGCATCGGACTCCCCGACGACGCGACGCAGGTTGTCCAGCGCGCCGCACTGCTCGACCTGCTCGACGCAGTGCGGGACGGTCGCCCGGTCCGTCAGCGCCTGCCACGCGCCGAAGTGCCCCGACGGGTCCAGCCGGACGGCGTCGAGCGGCAACGGCTCATGGGCCGCCAGCGGGCCGACCGGACCCACCGGGCCGAACGGGGGTGCCGCCGCCGCGTTCTGTCGTCCGTCGGGGATGGTCGGCGCGGTCACGACGAGCGCCCGACCGGCACGGTCCGGTGCCGGAGCGCGTGCTCCCGGTAGCGGTCCGCCACGACGTTCCGCACCCGGCGCAGCACACCGGCACCGTCGGGGACGAGATCCCACAGGCCCATCGCGAGGTGGTAGTCCTCCAGGGCACCGCACTCCTCGCGGTACGGCCACTCGTACATGTCGATCAGCGACCACCAGGTGTAGCCCACGACGGGCACGCCGCCGGCACGCAGCCGCTCGACGCAGTCGACCGAGGCGTCCAGCCAGGCGATCCGCTGCTCGGGCGTGCCGGTCCAGCACGTCTCGGTGAGGAACACGGGGCGTCCGTACCGGTTCGCGAACGAGGTCAGGACGTCCTCCAGGCCTTCGGTCCAGGCGTTGACCCTCGGGCGCGGGTCGCGTGGGCCACCCTCGTGCACCTCGCCGGCGACGAACTCCTCGGTCGACAGGGCCGGGTAGTAGTTCACCCCCATCACGTCCGGCAGCACGGCGTTGTCCCGCAGCCAGGCGAGGTCCGCCTCGGGGAACCGGTGCTGCAGCAGGTAGGGCGCCAGCGCGTGCGACTGGTCAACCCGGCCGGTCACCAGGTCTTGGATGACGTAGGCACGCTCCCGGAGGTGCTGCATCTCCTCGGGGGGCTCCCCCAGCGACGCGAACCGGAACGATGCCTCGACATGGACGAAGGTGGCGGCAGCCGAGACGTCGGCGATCGCCCGCTGCGTCAGCACGATGCCCCGGGACAGCTGGCGCAGCATGGTCACCAAGCCGTCGTGGCCGCGCAGGTACGGCGGCCAGTAGCCGAACTCGCCGCAGTAGATCGCGTTGAGGAGCGGCTCGTTCAGCGGCGTGAAGACGTCGAAGACACCCCGGTAGCGCTCCGCGATCGCCGCCGCGTACTCGGCGACCCGCTCCGGGTAGGCGGCGTTGGCGAACTCGTTCTCCAGCCAGGTCGGCGTCCCGTAGTGCATCAGGTCGACGATCGGCACCAGGCCGAGCTCGGCGAACCGCTCGGCCACCCGGTCCAGCCAGGACCAGTCCCAGCGGCCCGGTGCCGGGTTGACGCGGTACCACGGCACGCCCCAACGCACCATGCCGGCGCCGCTCTCGGCGGCGAGACCGAGGTCCTGGTGCCAGTAGTGGTAGTGCTGCGTCATCTCGTACTCGTCGAGCGGCCGCTCGCCGAAGCGCGTCTGAGGGATGAACGTGTCTTCGAAGCCGACGGCGAACCGGAGCTCCGGGGATTCGTACCAGCGCATGGAGGGGTCGGGCCTCTCGATCGTCGGGTGCCGGTGTCCGGCGGGGGTCTGTCGGGGAGGTGTGCTCACTTCAGGCCTGTCGTCGCGATCCCTTCGATGAACCGGCGCTGGACGGCGAAGAAGGCCGCGAGCATGGGCAGCAGTGCCAGCACCGAGCCGGCCATCAGCAGGCCGTAGTCGCTGACGTGCTCGCCCTTGAACAGAGCCAGGCCGGCCGGGAGGGTCCGCATCCGGACGTCCGTCGTCACCACCAGCGGCCACAGCAGGTCGTTCCAGTTGTTGAGCAGGTTGAACAGCCCGATCGTCAGGGCGCCGGGCCACGCCAGCGGCAGCATCACGCGCGCGAAGATCCGCAGCTCGCTCGCCCCGTCGATCCTCGCGGCGTCCTCGAGGTCCCGCGGCAGGGAGAGGAAGAACTGGCGCATGAAGAAGATGCCGAAGGCGTCCGCCGCGCGCGGCACGATCAGCCCCTGGTAGGTGTTGACCCATCCGAGGTCGACCAGGAAGTTGTAGATCGGGATGAGCGTCACCTGCGGCGGCAGCATCAGCGTCGTGATGATGAGCACCAGCACCGCCGTCTGACCGCGGAACGTGAACCGTGCCAGGGCGTAGCCCGCCATCGAGTCCAGCAGCACCGAGATCGCCGCGACCGACCCGGAGAAGACCGTCGTGTTGACCAGCTGCCGGCCGAACGGGATCTGCGTCCAGACGTTCCGGTAGTTCTGCCAGGTGAACTGCCCGGGCCAGAGCGACGTCGGGTCGGCGACCAGGTCGCCGCGCGTCCGCAGGGAGGCGCTGAGCATCCACAAGAACGGCAGCAGCGCGACGAACGCGGCGGCGCACAGCAAGACGACGAGCACGATGACACCGGTCCGCCGGGCGAGCGGGCGACGTGGCACGACGAGCGACTCGACCGCCATCAGTACCGCACCTCCCGCCGCCGGAAGTAGCCGAGCTGGACGAGGCTGACCGCCAGCACGAGGACGACGAGGACCCAGGAGATGGCGGTCGCCGAACCCATCTCGTAGTCGTCGAACGCCCGGTTGTACACGAGCATCACGAGGGTCTCGGTGCGGAAGAACGGGCCTCCCGCGGTCATGACGTACATCTGGTCGAACGCCTGGAAGCTGAAGATCACCGCGATGATCGCGACGAACATCGTCGTGTTGGAGAGCAGCGGGAGGGTGACCCGGCGGAACCGTGCCCACGGTCCGGCGCCGTCGAGCGTCGCCGCCTCCGTCAGCTCCCGCGGGATGGACTGGAGCCCGGCGAGGAACATCACCATGAAGAAGCCGACGTTCCGCCAGATGCCGACGAACATGACGATCCAGATCGCCAGACCGGGGTCCCGGACGCCGTTTCCGAGGCTGAGGCCGACGCGCCCGAGCCAGGCGGGGATCGCTCCGACCAGCGGGTCGAAGAGGAACGACCACGCGATCGCGGTAATGCTCAGCGAGGCGACGAACGGCAGGAAGTACGTCGCCCGGAAGAACCCGCGCGCCCTCAGCCTGCGGTTGAGCGCCACGGCGGCCGCCAGCGCCAGCGCCACCGACACCGGACTGGTCACGACCGTGTACAGGGCGGTGTTCTTCAGGGCGTTGGTGAACCGGTCGTCGCTCGCGAGCGCGACGTAGTTGTGGAGCCCGACGAAGTCGCCGCCGTTGATCAGGCCCGCGTCGGTGAACGACAGCCACAGCGCGTTGGCCATCGGCCACAGCACGAAGACCACGAGCACCAGGAGGGCAGGGGCGAGGAACGCGATCGCGGCCCGTGATCTCCGGCGCTCCAGCATCACCCGCCGGCGGGGGCGAGCCGGCGACCGGCTCGCCCCCGCGGCGACCGTCTCGAGACGAGTGGACATCAGCCGAGCAGTGCGTCGATCTGCTTGGACGCGTCCTGCATCAGCTGCGCCGTGTCTCCCTCGCCGTTCGTGATCCGCTGGATCGTCGGGATGACGACGTCGCTGTCGATCTGCGCGTACTTCGCCAGGCCACCGAGGTAGAACTGCGAGTTCGTCTTGGCGGCGTAGGCCTGCGCAGTCGGGTTCTCCGACAGGGTGGACGGGTCGATGTCCGAGCGGTTCGGCGGGTAGCCGGTCTGGACCGCCCAGTAGGTCTGCGACTCGACGGAGTTCCAGAACTCGAGGAACGCGTAGGCGGCGGCCTTCTCCGCCTCCGTCGCCTTGGCGTTGAGGTGGACGTTCGTGCTGATCGCCACCGACGTCTGGGTGGCCTTGCCGGCCGGCACCGGGGCGATGCCGAAGTCGATGCCACCGTCCTTGAACCCGGTGGACGCCCACGGACCGTTGATCAGCATCGCGGCCTTCCCGGCACCGAAGAGCGTGTCACCCTCGACGCCGTTCATGCCGATCGGCGAGATGCCCTCGTTCCGCATCAGACCGCTCCACTTCTCGACCGCCTCGACGCTGGCCGGGTCGCCGAACACGGAGTGGGTCCGGTCCTCGGAGACGATCCCCCCGCCGTTGGCCCAGAGCAGGACGGCCCAGGTGCTGGGCGCCTCACGGTCGGGGATCGCGATGCCGTACTGACCCTTGCTCGCGTCGGTCAGCTTGACCGCGTCCTCGGCCATCTCGTCCATCGTGGCCGGCGGCTCGGTGATGCCCGCCTCGGCGAAGAGGGTCTTGTTCCAGTAGAGCATCGTGGGTGTCGCGCCGAAGGGCACACCCCACTGCTTGCCGTCGTAGGTGGTCGCGTCGAGGCTCGCCTTCGGCAGCACGTCGGCGCTGACCGCGCCGTCGTAGAAGTCGTCGACAGGCTGGAAGACGCCCTGCTCGACGTACGCCGGCACGAGCGACGCGTCGATCGTCACGATCGTCGGGCCCTGGCCGGCGTTGTAGGCGGGCAGGAGCGTGTCCGACAGGACGTCGTTGGGCTGGATCGTCATGTCGACCTTGTACTGGTCCTGCGACTCGTTGAACCGCCGGACGAGCTCCTCGACCGCCGGCCGGTCGGACGACGTGTAGGAGTTCCAGAAGGTGATCGTCGTCACCCCCGCCGCCGCGCCGGGGGAGCTCGCCGCTCCCGAGGTCGGAGCTGCGCCGTCGTCGCCCGAGGAACAGGCGGCGAGCATTCCGAGCGCGACCGTGGTCGCCAAGCCCGCCGCCGTGATGCGCCGCACGTTCATGTGCCGTCCTCTCCCTTGAGGTTGCTGTCGACCAGACACGGCATGCCCCACGCCCGTGTCTCTACATCGTTGCACTACAACGATGTACTAGGACTCCACCGCCGTCAAGACGAACCGAGGTCACGGGATGGTCACGGTCCGGCCCGAGGCGCCGGACGAGTCACTCGTGCCCCGCCAGCGAGGAGCCTCGCTCCAGCACCCGGTAGGAGGCGAAGACACGGCGCGGCGGCAGGTCGCCCTTCGCGGAGATCCGGTCGAGCAGCAGGTTCACGGCGGTAACCGCGATCTCCGCACGGCCGGGGTCGACGGTGGTCAGCGAAGGGTTGGCGTACGAACCCTCGTCGATGGCGTCGAACCCCACGACCGCCACGTCCTCGGGGATGCGCAGCTGCCTCACCTGGAGCTCGTGGAGCGCCCCGAGCGCCAGCGCGTCGTTCATCGCGAAGACACCGTCCGGCTTCACCCCGGCGTCGAGCAGCTTTGCCATGGCCTCCGCACCAGTGGCGCGGTGCCACAACCACGACGGCCCCAACAGCTGCTCGTCGACTGCGATGCCGGCCGAGGCGAGCGCTTGTTCGTAGCCCGCGAGGCGGAGCGCCGCCGTGCCGAGGGTTTCCCCGGGGTGCACGCCGATCAGCGCGATGCGACGTCGGCCGAGGTCGATGAGGTGCTGCGTGGCGGCACGCGCCGCCTCGACGTTCTCCATCGTCACGTGATCGACCGCGTCCGAGAACAACCGCTCGCCCAGCACGACGATCGGGTAGTCCACCTCGAGCAGGTGCTCCTCGCCGGGACCGAGCCCGAGCGGGCTGAAGATCAGGCCGTCCGTCTGGTGGCGACGAGCCCCCGACAGCACCTCGAGCTCACGCTCCCGCCTGCCCCCCGTCAGCTCGATCAGCACCGTGACTCCGCGGCTCTCGGCCGCCGCGATGATGGCGTCCGCCAGCTCCGCGAAGTAGGGCAGGCCGAGCTCGGGCAACGCCAGCGCGATCATGCCCGTGCGGCCGGTGCGGAGGTTCCGCGCCGACACGTTGAGCTGGTACCCGAGCTGCTCGATCGCCGCCTCGACCCGCTCCCGCGTCTCCGGACGGATGTACTGGTACCCGTTGAGGACGTTCGAGACCGTCTTGATCGACACGCCCGCCAGCTCGGCGACGTCGTGCATGGTCGCGCCCCCCACCGAACGCCTCCCGACCACCTCGCGCCCTCCTTCGCGTCGTCGCGGAAACGCTACATCGTTGTAGATCGGCCTGGTCCCGGGACGCACCCAACCTTCCGGCCCCGCCGTTCGTGACAAGGGATGACGGTGCACACGACGAGACCGCCGCCCGGCACCGCGTCGACGAGGAGGTCGCCATGGAACGCCACGAGAAGACCGCGCGACACCTGCTGCTGGGCGGTGCGACAGCCGCCGTCGTCGTGCTCGCCGCCGCCTGCGCCTCCGGCACGGGCGGCGCACCAGTCACCTCGAGCGAAGGACCGACGAGCCCGACGAGCCCCGCAGCCCCGGCGAGCTCGACGATCGACGACACCCCGCCGGCTACGCCGGCGCCGATCACCGCCTTGACGCCCACCCAGGACGAGCGCCCCACGCTCCTGGACACCTGGCGCGTCACCGGTCAGGGCATCGACGGCGACACCTGGCTCCGCCTGGTCCCCGGCACCGCGGCCGTCTGGCGCGACTGCGGCCTCCTCGAAGCGGGCTGGGCCCTCGGCCCGACGGCGATCCTCGCGTGGCCGCACCAGTGGGACACCGCCTGCGACACCGCCGGCGACGCCCCGCACGAGGACCGGCTGGTGCCGTGGCTGACCGCCGCGACCAGCTACCGCGCCGCCGCCGACGGCTGGCAGCTCGTGGGCGCCGACGGCACCGTGCTGGCCACCCTCGAGCACGGCACCGTCCCCGCCGAGGCGTCCGCGCGGTTCACCGCGATGGACGACCCGCAGGGCAGCTACGACCCGGCGTTCTGGACCGAGGACCCCGCCCCCGTCCCCGCCGCGATGGTCCCCGCCACTGTCGGTGACGTCGTCGGCCGGTGGTCGTCGGGCGGCGCCGCGACCCCGTACCTCGACCTCGCCGCGGGCGGCACCTGGACCGCAAACGTGTGCTCCCCGTACGACGGCCACTGGGCGCTCGACGCCGACGACCGGCTGCTGGTGACGAGCTTCGGCGGTCCGGAGGGCACCTGCCAGGACTCCCCGCTCGTCGACCTGCTCATCGTCACCACCCGGCTGGCGCTCGACGGCGACCACCTGGTGCTGCTGGACCACGTCGGGCAGACGAACGCCGTGCTGACCCGCATCGCGCAGTAGCCGTCCGGGGACGACGAAGGCCCGGCCGGAACCCCGACCGGGCCTCTCGCGTACCACGCCGCCTCACGGACGGCGCGACGTCACTTCTTGTTGCGACGCTGGTGA
>CAZFTZ010000080.1:0-3503 GCA_964521875.1 uncultured Cellulomonas sp.
GTCCTGGCGCACCGAGAGGATCGCGTTGCCGGTGTTGTGCAGCGTGTAGCTCACCGTGGCGTCGCCGGTGCCGGCGGCCGGGCCGGAGTAGGACGTGCGCAGGTCCTCGACCTGCAGGCCGGGCCGGAAGAAGCCCGCGACGTGCAGGTGCACCCGCAGCGCGACGCGCTGCTCCACCTGCTGCCCGCCGGAGGTGACGGTGCGCGCGGTGACGATGCCGCCGACGTGGTCACCGGCCTGCGCGTCCGTGGGCACCGTGATGCGGAACGGGACGTCCGCCGACGCGCCCGGCGCCAGGCTGACGTGGTCGACGCCGGGCTGCAGCCAGGCGCCGACGTCGGTGGCGGCATCGTCCTGCGTCCGCACGTCGAGCGCTCCGGTGTCCGTGGTAAACGCGTCGGCGGCGTACACGCTCACGTCGAGCGTCTCGGTTCCCGGGTTGGCGACGACGATGCCGTCGTCGACCGTGTCGCCGGCGTTCACGGTGTACTCGAAGTTGTCGCGGTCGGAGCCGTAGTCGTTGGCTGCGGTCGACACCGACCACGCCGGGGGCTCGTCGGCCGCAGCCGCCGGGACGCCCGCGAGCGCGAGCAGGCCGCCTGCTGTCAGGAACGCCGCGACGCCGATCCGCGAGCGGAGTCGCGTCGGCGTCGTCTGCCTGTGATGGAGCGTCGTGATGGTCGCCGTCCTCGAGTCGTCGTGCGCTGTCGGGGCCGGGCTGCCGGCCGGGTCCGGGTGCGCGCCGGTGGGTGGGCGTCCGTGGACACCCACCCACCGGGTCACGCGAGGGTGCGGGTCAGCGCAGGTCCGTCACCGTGTACTTGCCGGACTGCGGGGTACTGACCAGGCCCCACGGCTTGCCGGGGAAGCCCGGGAAGCCGGAACCGTGCCCGCCGTTGGCGCTGGGGATCTTGATGGTGACCTTGTCCACCAGCGAGCCGACCGGCCGGGCCGCGCCGGCGCCCTGGTTCGGGCCGCACCACTTGACGTTGCCGCGCTCGTACGCCGGGTTCGGCGCGTCGCAGGTGCCGGCGACGACGTTCTGGACGGTCAGGCTGCCCTTGTCGACGGAGACCTTGACGTAGGTGCGGACGTGCTCCTGGTTCTCCACCGAGTTCGCCCAGTGGCTCTGGGGGTTCAGCGGGTCCGGCCCGTAGTCGCCGCCGTTCTTGGTGACGTCCGGGGCGGTCAGGTCGTAGTACTTCGAGCCGGAGGCCGAGTTCGCCGTCACGTAGATGACGCCGCCGGGGCCCTGGGTGACGGTCGTCTGACCGGGCTGCTCGTTCGGGTCGGCCTTCGCGCCGTTCTTGATCTCGTACGAGCGCGAGTAGCTGTGGTCGTGCCCCTGGAGCACCAGGTCGACGCCGAGGTTCGAGAAGGCCGTCGGGAAGTCCTGGCGGCGCACCGCGTTGTCGGCGTCGTTCGCGTGGTCGGCCGGCGAGTAGATCGAGTGGTGGTACACGAGCACCGTGTACTTCGCCTTCGAGCCCTGCTGGTTGATCACGTCGGTGACGTAGGCGATGTGCGCCGCGTCGCCGCCACCGCCCTGGCTCGTCGCGTAGCTGTTCGAGTTCAGGTCGATGAACAGCACGTCCTTGTAGATGAACCAGTAGTCGCCGCCCGAGGTGTCGGACGCCGGGTTGCCGTTGGCGTAGAGCGCCGCGTCGGCCGAGTTGTTCGGGACCCAGAAGTGCTGCTCGTAGGCCTTGCCGCCGACGTCGTGGTTACCGATGGTGGCGACCCACGGGACCTCGCGCAGCTCGTCGGGCGCCAGGAAGGCATCCCACTCGGTCTCGTAGTTGGCGTGCTCCACCTGGTCGCCGCCGGAGACCAGCAGCTCGGCCTTCGGGTTGGCCTTGAGCGCGGTCGCCAGCGTCGCCTGCCAGCCGGCGGAGTCGAGCGTCTCGTCACCCGACGAGCCGATCTGCGGGTCGCCGAAGAACAGGAAGTCGAAGTCGCCGTCGAACTTCTGCGTGGTGAAGGAGTAGGTCTGCGACCAGTGTCCGGCCTCGCCCACCCGGTAGGAGTACTCAGTGTTCTCCTTGAGGCCGGTGATGACTGCGTGGCCGTGGAACTTGGCGCCCTTGACCGTGTTGGTCTGCACCGACACGGCCGTGTTCGCGGCCACCACTCCGGCGAAGGTCAGCGCGTTCGACGGGAACTGGCCGCCCCGGACCTTGTTGCTCGGCGCCACCTGGACGATCTGGTCTGGGTCGCCGTTGTTCGCGTACCAGCTCACGACGCGCTGCGACTGGTCCGCGCCGACGGACAGCACGATGCGCGTCGGTGACGCCCAGGCGGTGGAGTCCGCGGCTCCGGCCCCCGTCGCCAGACCGCCGATGACGACGCACGCCCCCACGGTCGCCGCGAACCCGGCGACGACACGTCGATGAAGGGGGCTGCGCGACAGACCAAGGTTGCTGAGGTTCATGAGTGATGCCTCTCGGTCGTCTTCATGGGGGGTCCACAGGACCCACCAAGCACAGTCGTGACGAAAGGTGACGGGAGAGTGAACCCGACATGACCGACAAACCGCCCGGCCCAGAACGTTCGACGGCCTCCCCGCGGGCCGGCTCAGCATGTGGACGGGCGCGTCGCCCGTCGCTCTCGGCACGTCCAGGACGGTGAGGTAGAAAGGACCCCGCCCTTCCCCTGACGGAGAGGACGTCCCCCGTGCCGACTGCCCGCCGCGCCGCGGCGCCCCTGACAACCGCCGCGCTGACCGGGCTCGTCCTGCTCGTCGGCGGCTGCGGCTCGTCGGACCCGTGGGAGGCACCGCACGCCTCACCGGTGGCGGTCGGGACGCTCGGTCCCGGCTTCACCGACCCGACCCGCACCCCCGCGCCGGAGGGCACCGTCACGCCCGTCGCCGGCTCGTGGGACGGGGTGCACCCGCCGCAGGGCTACCGCGCGGTGCTGCTGCTGGGCACCGGTGACGACTCCGCCGCGATCGCAACCGAGTCCGCCGCCGTGACGGCCTGGGCACAGGCCGAGGGCGTCGGCCTCAAGACGGTCACCGTCACCGACCCGGCGAAGTACGTGGACGGCATCGTCGAGGCGATCGACCTGCACCCGGACCTGGTCCTCTGCCTCGGCAACGACCTGATGTCCCCGCTCGCCCTGGTCTCGGCCAGCCACCTGGACCAGCAGTTCCTCACGGTCGGTGCGCAGATCGCGGAGCCGACGGCGAACGTCACCGCCGCGGTCTGGGAGGGCGCGTCGCTGAAGTCCGAGGGCGTCGGCAAGGGTTCGTCGTTCGACGACGGCGCCGTCACCGCGGACCGCGCCGGGACTGCGGTGCGCGCAGGGGTGGCCAGCGTGCTGTCGGGGCTGACCGGGATCATCGTCTGGCTCGGCTGAATCCGGGAACGAACGGTCGGGGCGCGGGCTCGTCGTGCCCGCGAGAAGCGTCAGGCGATCCCGGCGACGCGCTGCCCGAACCAGACCAGCCCGACGATCGACACCGACAGCGCCACCGTGGCGCCCACCCAGGTGCCGGGACG
>CAZFTZ010000081.1:0-9266 GCA_964521875.1 uncultured Cellulomonas sp.
CCGAGCCGAGACCGGCACACCGTGATGGCCACCGCGCTGTACCACTCGCTCGTCAAGCCGTGCCTCGCGCCCGACGAGTCGCCCTTCTGGCCGGCCGCCGGCGCGTTCGCCTTCGACATCGCCACGATGTGGGACATCTACCGCACCCAGCTGCCGCTGCTGACGGCGCTGCGGCCGGCGCGCGCCGTCGAGCTGGCCAACGCGCTGATCCACATCGCCGAGGAGGAGGGCAACTTCCCGATCGGCTACCGGATGGCGCGCGGTGCCGACCAGTTCTCCCGCCAGGGCTCGGCGCTGGCGCACACGTTCCTCGCCGACCTGTGCCAGCTCGGCCTGCCCGGCATCGACTGGGACTGGGCGCTGGTCCACCTGCACAACGACCTGCGGCGCCAGTACGGCGAGGAGTTCCTCAAGCAGGGTGTCGCCCACCCGATCAGCCACACGCTCGACCTGGCGTTCGGCTACTGGTGCACGTCCGCGATCGCCGCCCGCGTCGGCGACCACCCGCTCGCCGAGCAGTTCGCCGAGCTGGCCACCCGGTGGGTCAACGCATTCGACCCCGCCACCGGCCTGCTCCTGGACTCGACGTTCTACGAGGGCGGCCTGTGGAACTACTCGTTCCGGTTGCTGCACGACATGGCGGGCCGCGTCGCGCTGGCGGGCGGTGACGACAGGTTCGTCGCACTGCTCGACCGCTTCTTCGGCATCGGCGCCCCGCCGGTGGTCCAACCGGGCACCGAGCCGTCCACGGCCGAGATGGCCGCCGGCTACGCGCTGAACCGTTTCGAGGGGCTCAACAACGAGCCCGACATGGAGACGCCCTGGGCGTACCACTGGGTGGGTCGGCCGGATCGCACGGCGGACGTGGTGCACGCCGCCGTGCTCAACCAGTTCGGCACCGGCCGCGGTGGCATGCCCGGGAACGACGACTCCGGCGGCCTGTCGTCGTGGTACGTGTGGGCAAGCCTGGGCCTGTTCCCGGTGGCCGGGCAGAACAGGTTCCTCGTCAACGCGCCGTCCTGGCGTGCCGCCGAGCTGGACCTTCCAGGCGGCCTCCTGGCGGTCGACACGGACGGCTTCGTCGAGCCGGAGCCGGGAGGTCCGGCGCAGTACGTGCAGTCGGTCACGCTCGACGACCGACCGCTGGAGCGCACCTGGCTCACCGGCCACGAGGTCCATCGCGGCGGCCGGCTGCACGTCGTCCTCGGCCCGGGACCGTCCGCCTGGGGCACGGCGCCCGACGCGCGCCCGCCCTCGCGGCGGTCACCGGTGCCGCTCGTCGGGCCGGTGGGGCTCGCCGGGCTCACCGGTCACGGAGAGCGGCCATGAGCCCGTCACGCCGGTTCGTCGTCGTGGTACGTGCCGACCCGGTGATCTGCGGGCACTCCGGGGAGGCGCGCAACCTCGCCGAGGCGGCGCTGGACCGCGGGTTCGACGACGTGCGGATCGTCACCTGGCCGCTCGACCTGCTCGAGCGGTCCGGGCTACCGCTCAAGCCGCTGGACACCGTGATGCCGTACTCGCCGGGGATCGTCGTCGAGCGGCCCGGGCCGGTGGGCGACTACAAGGTGCCGGACGGGCGCTGGGTGGCCGGCCTGACCGGGCGGCTCGTCGAGCTGTTCACCGACGGCGTACCGACGGTGGCGATGTCGTTGTACCTCAGTCCCCACGCGACCGCCCTCGCCGATGCGGTGCGCGTCGCCCGCGCCAGCGGCCTGCCGGTCGACGTCACCACCGTCGCGGAGGCGGTCGGCTCCGACGTGACCAACGTGGTGCGCGCCTGCGTCGCCGAGGACCGCTTCGGAGCCGCGGCACAGATCCTCGCGGCCTACCTGGACCACGACGTCTGCCTCGCCGTCTCCGCCTACACCCGCGAGATCGTCGTCGGCGAGGCGGAGGCGATCGACGCGAAGCACGGCACCCGGTTCGCCCCGCAGGTGCGCGAGCGCGTGCAGGTGAGCCACCCGGCGATCGACGTGCGGAGCTGGCTGGACCGCGATCCGGCCACCACCGCGAGCGCGCTCGCGGCGCGTGGCCTGCGTGCCGGGGGCTACGTCCTGTACCTGTCCCGGCTCGCGCGCGCCAAGGGCGTCGACGACCTCATCGAGGGTTACGCGCGCTCGTCGCTGCCCCGCGCGGGAGTGCGACTGGTCATCGCCGGCAACGGACCACAGGCCGACGACCTGCACGCGCAGGCCGCAGCCACCGGGCTGGGCGACCTGATCGCGTTCCTGTCCGACGTGGGCGACGACGAGAAGCCGCACCTGATGGCCGCCTCGATCGCGTTCGCGCTGCCGAGCAAGCCGCGCCCGGAGTTCACCGAGACGTTCGGCATCGCCCTGGCCGAGTCGCTGCTGGCCGGTGGCGGCCCGGTGATCACCACGGGCACCGGCGGCATCGGCGAGGCGGTCGGGGACAGCGCGCTCGTCGTGCCGCCCGGCGACCCCGGCGCGATCGCCGCGGCGCTCGACGACGTCACCGCGATGCCGGCGGAGCACCGCGCAGCGCTGGCCGCTCGCGGCCGCCAGCACGCGCTGACGCTGGACCGTGCGACGATCTTCGACGGCATACTCCGGCACGTCGCCGCCACCCGTGGAGAACGTCCCGGCGGCCAGGCACGTTGAGCAGCCGGTACAGCCGGCACGTCGAGGAGCGCGGTGCCCGGGTGGGCGCCCGCGGACGAGGATGAGATCGCATGGCACAGCTGCAGGCGCGGGACGTGTGGGTCGGCTTCGGCGCGACACCGGTGCTCGCAGGGATCGACCTGGACCTCGCTCCGGGCGACGCGGTGGGGCTGATCGGACGCTCCGGCGTCGGCAAGTCGACGCTCGTCGAGACCCTCGCCGGCTCCCTCGAGCCGAGCCGCGGCGCGGTGACCTTCGACGGCCGGCGCCTGGCCAAGCCCGCGCGCCGCGACAAGAAGGCACTGCGTGCCCGGGTCCGGGTGGTGCACCAGAACGGTCATGAAGCGGCCGACCCGATGGTCACCGTCGAGAAGGCGGTCAAGGGCGCGCTCGACGAGGCTCGCTCCGCCGGTCGCTCCACCGGGATGGACGTCGAGTCGGCGATCGCGGAGATGGAGCTGGCGGCGCACCTGCTGCGGAGGCGAGTCGGCACGTTGTCCGGCGGCGAGCGCCAGCGGCTGGCCCTGTCGCTGGCACTGGCGACCCGCCCTGAGGTGCTGCTGCTCGACGAGCCGTTGACCGCGCTGGACCAGTCGAGCCGCCACCACCTGACCGACGTGCTGGCGCGACGCATCGCCGCCGACAAGATCGCCGTGCTGCTCGCCTCGCACGACGTGCGGCTCGTCGAGCAGCTGACGACGACCGTCCACGTGCTGGCCGAGGGCAAGCTCGTGGAGCACGGCCCGCTCGGCGAGGTGCTGGGCAACCCGCAGCACCCGGACACGAAGGAGTTCGTCGCGGCGCTGCCGGAGGCGACGCTGCGCTGGAGCTGACACCGCCGGCGCGGTGAGGCGTCCACAGCCCATGCCCCGCGGACCCTGCGCACAGGGCGCCGGGGCGGTCGGCTCGGTCGCCCGCACCCGGTTCGAGGATCGCCCCTGGCGGCGGGCGATGGCCTGCCTCAGACTGAAAGGGTGCCGTTCATGTCGCTGGACACCTGGGTCTCGATCGCGGCCCTGCTCGGCTTCGCCGTCACGGTGATCACGACCGTGCTGCTCGCCTTCGGTCGTCTTCGCAGAGACCTCGTCGGCGTGAGGACGGAGCTCAAGGCGGAGGTCGGCGGTCTGCGCACCGAGCTCAAAGCGGACATCGACGGCCTGCACACCGAGCTCAAAGCCGACATCGACGGCCTGCGCACCGAGCTCAAGTCCGACATGAATGGCCTCCGGAGCGAGCTCAAGTCCGACATCGCCCAGCTCGACACCAAGATCGACAGCGTCCGGAGCGAGCTCAAGGCAGACATCAGCCACCTCGACGACCGCGTGTTCACGCTCGCGTCCGGCCTCGAGCCGTTGATGCGGGAGGCGCGCGCGTCCGGGGCCTGACGCGCGGGGCTGCGTCTCAGGGCAGCCGCGCGTCCTTCGGAATCTCGATCTCGTCCAGCTCGAGCAGCCGGGGCTCGCCAAGCTGCAGCGCGCCCCACAGGACCTGCGCGTTCGACTCCACCGCGACCGCCACCTTGAACGCACCCGCCAGGTCGGATCCCACCGACAGCAGCCCGTGGTTGCCCCACACCACCGCGTTGACCTCGTCGCCCAGCAGCGCCGCCGACCGCTCGCCGAACGACGTGTTCGTCGAGAACTCGAATGGCATCACCGGCACCGGCCCCTTGGCGTACAGCACCATGTTGAGCAGCACCGGGTCGACGGTGCGCCCCACCGCGCCGAACATGTTGACGTACGGCGACTCGGTGTGGACCACGGCGTTGACGTCCGGCCGGCGGCGGTAGTGCGCCAGGTGCACGTCGGTCTCGGTGGACGGGAACAGGTCGCCTTCGCGCACCACGCCGTCGTAGCCGACGACGACCATCTGGTCCGGCGTCAGCACGTCGTACCGGATGCCCGACGGGGTGATGACGATCGCCTCGTGCTCGGGCAGACGGACCGAGATGTTGCCCTGGGTGTTGAAGTTCAGGCCCACCCGGACGGACTCACGGCACCAGTAGAGGATCTCCTCGCGGATCGCCGCGCTCGCGACGCTCATCGTGCTTCTCCTTGCTCGGGGTTCGGGGTGTAGGTGGCCAGGGGCTGGGTCGCGGCGACGAGCTCGCGCAGTGCGGGCAGCCCGCCGTCCACGGCGCCCAGCGCCCGGGCGGCGACCAGGGCGTTGCCGAGCGACGCCGCCTCCGCCGGACCTGCGACGACCGGCACGCCACAGGCGTCGGCGGTCAGCCGGCACAGCAGGCGGTTCAGCGAGCCGCCGCCCACGACGTGCACCACCCCAACGTCGCGGCCTGCAACAGCCGCCAGCGTGGTGACCGAGCGGGCCGTCGCCAGCGCGAGACTGTCGAGCACGCACCGCACCATGGCGGCGACGCCGACGGGCGCCGGCCCGCGCTCGGCGGCCGCTGCGGCGATCCGGGCCGCCATGTCACCAGGCGCCAGGAAGCGCTCGTCGTCCGCGTCCACCACGGCGGCGAGCGGCGGGGACGCCGCCGCCGCGGCGAGCAGCTCGTCGAGCGGTCGGTCCAGGCCCTCACGCGCCCACTGCCGCCGGCACTCGGACAGCAGCCACAGGCCGGTCGTGTTCCGCAGGAACCGGACGGTGCCGTCGATACCCAGCTCGTTGGTGGCGTTGGCGACCCGGGCGGCCTCGGTGCGCACCGGCTTCTCCAGCTCGAGCCCGACGAGCGACCACGTGCCGCTGGAGACGTACGCGAAGTCGTCGCGCAGCGCCGGGACCGCCGCCACGGCCGACGCGGTGTCGTGCGTGCCGACCGCGACCACCGGAGTCCCGGAGCACAGCCCGGTGCGGGCCGCCACCTCGGCGGTGACGCCGCCGATCACCGTGCCGGGCTCCACCGGCTCGGTGAACAGGTCGCGCGGCAGGCCGAGGGCGGCGAGCACACCGCGGTCCCAGGTGCGTGCCGAGGGGTCGACCAGGCCGGTCGACGACGCGTTGGTCACCTCCGCGGACGCCACCCCGGTCAGCCGGTGCGCCAGCAGGTCCGGGACCATGAGCAGCCGGGAGGCGGCGGCAAGCCGGGACGGCGCCTCCACCGCCAGCTGGAACACCGTGTTGAACCGCTGGTGCTGGATGCCCGTCCGCGCGTACAGCTCCTCACGACTGATCTGTACGAAGACCTTCTCCGGCGCGTCGGCGGTGCGATCGTCGCGGTAGCAGTACGGGTCCGCCATCAGGGTGCCCGACGAGTCGAGCAGCCCGTAGTCGACGGCCCAGGAGTCGACGCCGATGGCGTCCACCGGACCGGTCGCCGCGGCGGCCGCCAGGCCGCGCTCCATCTCGTCGGCCAGCGCCGTGAAGTCCCATCGCAGGTCGTTCCCCGCGCTCAGCGGGGTGGCGAACCGGTGGATCTCGTCGGCCACCAGCACCCCCGGCCCGACGCAGACGGCGAGGACCCGGCCGCTCGTCGCGCCCAGGTCGACCGCCGCGACGCGGACGGTCACCGGCCCACCTCTTCTGACCTGGTCCGGCGGCCGGTCTCGTCGGGCGCCGTCACGCGCCCCATCCGGCCTGGGTGCCACCGACCCGCTCGGCCGCGACCTTCTCGGCGTACCCGGACCGGCTGTACGCGGCGACCGGGTCGGGGTCCAGCCCCTGCGACTCCCGCAGTCCCGCCAGCAGCGGCCGGACGTCCGTGTTGAAGGCGTCCATCAGCACCGCGTTGGCACCTAGCACGTCGCCGGACGTCTGCGCCGCCGCGAGCGCGTCATGGTCGACGAGCAGCGCCTTGGCCGTCGCCTCCTGCACGTTCATCACCGAGCGGATCTGCCCGGGGATCTTCGGCTCGATGTTGTGGCACTGGTCGAGCATGAAGCTGACCCCGGAGTCCGGCCGCAGCGCGTCAGCCGCGACGATCTCGTGGAGGATCCGGAACAGCTGGAACGGGTCGGCGGCACCCACCATGAGGTCGTCGTCGGCGTAGAAGCGGCTGTTGAAGTCGAAGGCGCCCAGGCGCCCGACCCGCAACAGCTGGGCGACGATGAACTCGATGTTGGTGTTCGGCGCGTGGTGCCCGGTGTCGAGCACGACGAAGGCGCGCGGCCCCAGCGCCAGGCAGTGCAGCAACGACGTGCCCCAGTCGGGGACGTCCATCGTGTAGAAGTACGGCTCGAAGAACTTGTACTCCAGCGTCAGCCGCATGCCCTCGTCGAGCGCGGCGTAGATCTGCGCCAGCGACTCGGCGAGCCGGTCCTGCCGGGCCCGGATCGAGTCCTGGCCGGGGTAGTTGGTGCCGTCCGGCAACCAGATCTTCAGGTCCGTCGAGCCGGTGGCGCGCATGACGTCGATGCAGTCGAGGTGGTGCTGCACCGCCTTGGCGCGGACCCGCGCGTCCGGGTGCGTCAGCGAACCGAGCATGTAGTCGTCGTCCTGGAAGACGTTCGAGTTGATCCCCCCGATCGACACCCCCAGGCCCCGGGCGTGGGCGGCGAGGTCGTCGAAGTCGTCGACGAGGTCCCACGGGATGTGCAGCGACACCCGCGGCGCAACGCCGGTGTACCGGTGGACCTGTGCCGCGTCGGCGATCTTCTCGTACGGGTCGCGCGGCACACCGGCCTGCGCGAACACCTTGAAGCGGGTGCCGGAGTTGCCGAACGCCCAGCTCGGCAGCTCGATCGTCTGCTGGGCGAGGGCGGCTAGGGCGGCGTCGGGGGTCATGCGTCCTCCTGGGGTGTGGTGGGCAGTCCGGCGGCGGCCAGCTGGCCCTCGAGGTGGAAGATCTCGTCGAGCAGCACGAACCCCTCGTCGGGGTTGCCGTCACCGACGAACAGGTCGGCCATCCGGGCCTGCCAGCGGGCGTTGACCTCGGTGGCGGCCATCCGCGCCTGTGCGGCGGCGTAGTCGTCGGTCTCGAGCTGCCCGACGAGCAGGCCGTCGGGCGACAGGAACAGGTGGTAGTCCCGCCAGCCGGTGTCCCGCAGCGCCTCGAGCATCTGCGGCCAGACGGAGGCGTGCCGGGCGCGGTACTCGTCGAGGCGGTCGGGGTTCAGGCGCGAGACGAAGCAGACGCGGGTCATCGTCGACCTTCCGAAGCTGTGGTGAAACGTTTCAGTGCACGCTAGGGTGGGCACGTCCGGATGTCAAGGTGTCCCGGACCGTCCGGCGGCGAGGGAGGCGTGGTGGCGGAGAGCGCGGTCCCGGCGCGGCGCGCGTCGATCGTCGACGTCGCCCGGCGCGCAGGTGTCGCGGTCGGCACGGTCTCCAACGTCCTCAACCGCCCCGACCGCGTCTCCGCCGAGACTCGCGACCGCGTGCAGGCGGCGATCGGCGAGCTCGGCTTCGTCCGCAACGCGTCCGCGCGCCGGCTGCGCGCCGGGAGCATCCCGACGATCGGCGCGGTGGTGCTGGACATCGCCAACCCGTTCTTCACCGAGGTCGCGCGCGGAGTCGAGGACCGGCTCGCCGCCGACGACTACACGCTGATGCTCGCCTCGTCGGACGGCGACGCCGAGCGCGAGGCGCGCTACCTGCGGCTGTTCGAGTCGCACGGGGTGCAGGGCGTGCTGGTCACCCCCGCCGGCGGGGACCTGTCCACCGTGCTGGACGCCCGCGACCGCGGCCTCGACGTGGTGCTGCTGGACGCCACTGCGCCCGGCCTGCCCTCGGTCTCCGTCGACGACGTGCAGGGCGCCCGGCTCGCCGTGGAGCACCTGCTGGCACTGGGCCACCGGCGCATCGGCTTCGTCAACGGTCCGCAGACCATCCGCCAGCACGCCGACCGACGCGCCGGCGTGCATGCCGCGCTCGCCGCCGCCGGACTGGCCCCCACCGACGCACTCGCCGAGGTCACCGTCCCGTTCCTCGACGCCGCCCGCGGCGACGCCGGCGTCGAGACGCTGCTCGCGTCCCACGCTCCCGCCCCGACCGCGCTGTTCTGCGCCAACGACTTCGCGGCGATCGGCGCGCTGCGGGCGCTGCGACGGCACGGCCTGGCGGTGCCCGACGACGTCGCGGTGGTCGGCTACGACGACATCACCGTCGCCGCCGAGCTGGCGGTGCCGCTGACTTCGGTCCGCCAGCCCACCCACGAGCTGGGCCGTCGCGCGGCGGACATGCTGCTGCGCCGGCATGCCGACCCCGACGCCGCCCCCGAGCAGGTGCAGTTCCTGCCGGAGCTCGTCGTGCGGCGGTCGTCGGATCTCCGGGCGTGACCGAAATCACCCGGCGCAAACGCAGGTCAGTTCCCACTTTGAGGACTTCCGACCCCGCTCATATCACACGATCGGGTAGTTGCTGTCACCAGACCTCGGGCACGAATTACCACAGAACCGCCCGTTCGTGAACAGGACTTTCCGGCAGCTGAGGTGAAACCACCCAGAGAAGATTGTCGGCGTTCACATGGACGTGGGTTAGCCACTCGATCGGAGCGGGGTCAGCGCCGTGCCGTCAGTCGAAGAACATCTGGATGCCGTCGGACGGCTCGTCCGGTCGCGGCGGCGCCACTGCCTGCTCACCCAGGCCGAGCTCGCCTCCCGCGCGCAGGTCGACCCGTCGCTCGTCAAGCGGCTGGAGACCGGGCGCGGCATCGCCCTCATGGCCCTGGTCGCCATCCTCTCGACGCTGGAAGCCGTCAACCCGATCGACCCCGCCGGCCCCGAGGCGCACTCGGTGCTGATGAAC
>CAZFTZ010000082.1:0-5758 GCA_964521875.1 uncultured Cellulomonas sp.
CGCGGGCGAGGGCGGCGGCACCGGGACCGGCGGCGCGCCGGTCGTGGCGCGGGTCGCGCGGTCGCTCGGCGCCCTGACGATCGGCGTCGTCACGCGGCCGTTCACCTTCGAGGGCCGCCGCCGCGGGGTGCAGGCCGACTCCGGCATCGAGGCGCTGCGGGCCGAGGTGGACACCCTCATCGTCATCCCCAACGACCGGCTGCTGTCGATCTCCGACCGCTCGGTCTCGGTGCTCGACGCCTTCCGGTCGGCGGACCAGGTGCTGCTCTCCGGCGTCCAGGGCATCACCGACCTCATCACCACGCCGGGCCTGATCAACCTCGACTTCGCGGACGTGAAGTCTGTCATGCAGGGCGCCGGCTCGGCGCTGATGGGCATCGGCTACGCCCGCGGCGAGGACCGGGCCGTGCAGGCGGCGGAGATGGCGATCTCCAGCCCGCTGCTCGAGGCGAGCATCGACGGCGCGCACGGCGTGCTGCTGTCCATCCAGGGCGGCAGCGACCTCGGCCTGTTCGAGATCAACGAGGCGGCGCGGCTGGTCCAGGAGGCGGCACACCCCGAGGCGAACATCATCTTCGGTGCCGTCATCGACGACGCGCTGGGCGACGAGGAGCGCGTCACGGTGATCGCGGCCGGCTTCGACGGTGGCACGCCGACGGTGCGCCGCGACGCCCGTGCCCTGGGTCAGGTGAGCGCCGGCGCACCGGCGGCGGTGGTCCCGCCGACGCCGCGCGGCGCGCCGGTCTCGGCGCCGGTGCAGCCCGCTGCCCCGGCACCGGCCCCACACGTGTCGTCGCCCGAGCCGGACCTGCAGCCGGTCGGCTCGCGCACCCCGATCCCGGAGGTGCCGGCGTTCCTGTCGACGGACCTCGACCCGGTGCCGCTCACCGGCTCCCTCGAGGTGCCGAAGCTGTTCACCGAGCCGGTGCCGCGCGTGGAGCACGACGAGCTGGACGTCCCCGACTTCCTCAAGTAGCGGTGGCGGACGAGGGCGGGTTCGAGCCCGTCGACCTCGGCCCGGGCGTGCTGGCGGGCTTCACCACGGCCGAGGTCGGCGACGTCCGTGACCAGGCCACTCGCGCCCGGCTGGCGAGTCTGGCCGGTGTCCCGGTGGCGTTCGGCACGCAGGTGCACGGCGCGGGTGTGCTGGTGCTCCAGGGCGCGCCGCCCGACGAGGGCACGGTGGGTGTCGCCGACGCCTACCTGACGGCGGCCGACGACCTCGCCGTCGCCGTGGCGGTGGCCGACTGCGTCCCGGTGCTGCTGGCCGACCCCGACGCGCGCGTCGTCGCGGCGGTGCACGCCGGCCGGGCAGGACTCGTCGCCGGCGTCGTCGGCGCGGCGGTCGCCGCGATGACCGGCCTCGGTGCGCAGCCGGGACGCATCCGCGCCGCGGTCGGACCGTCCATCGCGGGCTCGTCGTACGAGGTGCCCGCGGCGATGCGCGACGAGGTCGGTGCGCGCCTGCCGGAGGCGCCCGCGACGACCGCCTGGGGCACGCCCGCGCTCGACCTGCGTGCGGCGGCCGTCGGCGAGCTCTCCCGGGCCGGCGTGACGCGGGTCATCCAGGTGGACCGCGACACCTTCACCGACCCCAGGCTGTTCTCGCACCGGCGGGCCACGGCCGCCGGTTCTCTGGCGGCGGGTGCCGAGGGGAGGTTCTGCGGGCTGGTGCGGCTGCTGCGCCGCTGACGTCGCGCCGGGCGTGTCCTCCCAGGACAGCGGGGGTGCGGTTGCTAGCGTGAAACGCGGTACGTGCCGTCGACGCACGCACCCCGGAAGGGACGGAGAGGGCGATGGCCGGAGCGCTGCGCAAGACGATGCTGTACCTCGGGCTGGCCGAGCCCGGCGCCGACGACCACGAGGACTGGGTCGAGGACGAGGGTCAGGAGGCCGAGGTGGCTGAGCAGTTCGGGGGTCAGGTGACCCCGCTGCGGCGGCCCGAGCGGTCGGGCGCGCCCGCACCCGCCGCCGAGCTGCGCCGCATCACGACGGTGCACCCGCGGTCCTACAACGACGCGCGGACCATCGGCGAGGCGTTCCGTTCCGGGATCCCGGTGATCATCAACCTCACCGACATGGACGATGCCGACGCCAAGCGCCTGGTCGACTTCTCCGCCGGGCTGATCTTCGGCCTGCACGGGGCGATCGAGCGCGTGACGAACAAGGTGTTCCTGCTGTCGCCGGCGACCGTCGAGGTCTCCGCGGAGGGGTCGACGCCCGAGGGGCCCGCCAAGTCCGGTTTCTACAACCAGAGCTAGCTCGTGCAGAGTTAGCGCGTGGCGATCTGGCGCATCCTCCTCGAGATCTTCAGTCTCGTCGTCGTCCTCTTCCTCATCTTCCTGCTGGCCAGAGCCGTCCTCGACTGGGTCCAGTTCTTCGCCCGGGACTGGCGCCCGAAGGGCGCGTCGCTCGTCGTCGCGGAGGCGGTGTACACGGTGACCGACCCCCCGCTCAAGGCGCTGCGGCGCGTCATCCCGCCGCTGCGCCTCGGTGGCGTCAGCGTCGACGTGGCCTACATGGTGCTGTTCGCGATCTGCTGGGTGCTGCTCGCGTTCCTGTGAACCTGAGGCGTGTCGGGATGGGTCCCGCGCGCACAATCTCCGCTACGGTGGCCCGAGGCGGTTCGGTGACCTCGTTCCGGGACTGCCGGAAGCTCGAGCCAGCACGACCGACAGAGGTGACGACGATGGCACTGCTGACCGCAGACGACGTCCTGAACAAGAAGTTCCAGTCGACGAAGTTCCGCGAGGGGTACGACCAGGACGAGGTCGACGACTTCCTGGACGAGGTCGTCACGACGCTGCGCGAGGTGCAGAACGAGAACGACGACCTCAAGACGAAGCTGGCCGCGGCCGAGCGGCGGATCGCCGAGCTGAGCCGTGACGGTGCCGCGTCCGGCGTCTCCGCCGTCGTCGCACCCGCCCCCGTCACCCCCGAGCCGGAGCCCGAGCCCGAGCCGGCTCCGGCACCCGTCGTCGCCGCCCCGGTCGCCGCGCCCGTCGTCAGCGCCCCGGCTCCGGTCGTCGGCCGCAACGAGCCGGAGTCCGCCACCGGGATGCTCGCGCTCGCCCAGAAGCTGCACGACGACTACGTCCGCAGCGGGCAGGAGGAGTCCGACCGGCTGGTCAACGAGGCCCGGGTGCGCGCCGCGCAGATCGTCCGCGAGGCGGAGGAGACCAGCCAGCGCACGCTGATGCAGCTGGAGCAGGAGCGCAGCCTCCTGGAGCGCAAGATCGACGAGCTGCGGGTGTTCGAGCGCGACTACCGCACGCGCCTGAAGAGCTACCTGGAGAACCTGCTGGGCGACCTGGACAACCGCGGCAACGCGCTGCCGCCGCGCACCGGCCAGACGCAGCCCGTCGGCGAGAACCTGTAGTCAGACCTCACGACACGCGGTCCCCGGCCCTGGGGGCTGCGTGTCGTGTTGTATCCGGTTGGTCGCGCGATTACAGTCGCGTGACTCCAGCGAGGGGGGTGACCGGCGTGAACGAGGTGCTCAACACGCTCACCGTGGGTGGCGAGCCGAAGGACCTGGCGAAGATCGTCAAGCAGTTCCCTGTCCGTGCCGGCGAGAAGCCGTGGACGGCCAAGGAAGTCACGGCGGTGGCCGACGAGCTGATCGCCGAGGTGGCCAGGCTCGAGGGCGAGCTGGCGAACGCCGATGCCGACCTGACCGACCTGCTGCGCAACACCGGCGACGGCGCCGGTGACGACCAGGCGGACTCCGGGGCGGCCGCGCTCGAGCGCGAGCACGAGCTGACGCTCGTCAACAACACGCGCGACCTGCTCGAGCAGACCAAGCACGCGCTCGACCGGATCGCCGCCGGCACGTTCGGCACCTGCGAGTCGTGCGGGCAGCCGATCGGCAAGGCGCGGCTGCAGGCGTTCCCGCGCGCGACGCTGTGCGTCGACTGCAAGCAGCGCGAGGAACGGCGCTGAGGCGCCCGTACACTCCTCGGGTGCGTCACCGGCTCGTCCTGCTCGTCGTCGTCCTGTCCGTCGTCGTGCTGGGACTCGACCAGCTGACGAAGTGGCGTGCCCTCGACGCGCTCGTGCCGGGGGAGCGGGTCGACGTGGTCGGGTCGCTGCTGGGCCTGGAGCTCGTGTTCAACCCGGGCGCGGCGCTGTCGATCGCCACCGGCATGACGTGGGTGCTGACGATCATCGCGGCCGTCGTCGTGGTGGTGGTCGCGCGCGTCTCGCGGCGGCTCGGCTCGCGGACGTGGGCGGTGGCGTTCGGGCTGCTGCTCGGCGGCGCCCTGGGCAACCTCGTCGACCGGTTCTTCCGGGAGCCGGGGCCGGCGCGCGGCGAGGTCGTCGACTTCATCGCCTACGGCAGCTGGTTCGTCGGCAACGTCGCGGACATCGCGATCGTCGTCGCCGCCGCGCTCGTCGTGCTGCAGACCCTGCGCGGCGTGCGCCTGGACGGGACGCGCGAGCACCGGCAGGCCGACGGGCCCGACGAGCCCGTCTCGGCCACCGCGGCGGAGCAGGGCAAGTGACGAGCGAGCGATGAGCGAGCGCCGCACGCTGCCCGTCCCCGACGGGCTGGCCGGCGAGCGGGTGGACGCAGGGCTGGCCCGGCTGCTGGGACTGTCCCGCACCCGTGCCGCCGAGGTGGTCGAGGCCGGCGGCGTGCTGCTGGACGGCCGCGCCGTCGCGAAGTCCGACCGGCTGGCCGCCGGTGGCTGGCTCGAGGTGGAGATCCCGGACAGATCCTCGTCGCCCCCGGCCGCGCCGCCGGAGCCCGTCCCCGGCATGGTCGTGGTGTACGACGACGACGACGTGGTGGTGGTCGACAAGCCGGTGGGGGTCGCCGCGCACCCGTCCCCGGGATGGACCGGGCCGACCGTCGTCGGCGCGCTGGCCGCGGCCGGCTACCGCGTCTCGACGTCGGGGGCCGCGGAGCGGCAGGGCATCGTCCACCGGCTCGACGTCGGCACCAGCGGGCTGATGGTGGTCGCGAAGACCGAGCACGCGTACACCGTGCTCAAGCGCGCCTTCAAGGAGCGCACGGTCGACAAGGTGTACCACGCGGTGGTGCAAGGCCACCCGTCGCCGACGACGGGCACGATCGAGGCGCCCGTCGGCCGGCACCCGAGCGCCGACTGGAAGTTCGCGGTGGTCGCCGACGGCAAGCACGCGGTGACGCACTACGAGGTGCTGGAGGCGCTCCCGGGTGCGTCGCTGGTCGAGGTGCATCTGGAGACCGGCCGGACCCACCAGATCCGGGTCCACTTCGCGGCGCTGCACCACGTGCTCGTCGGCGACATGACGTACGGCGCCGACCCGGCCCTTGCGGCCCGGCTGGGACTGGAGCGGCAGTGGCTGCACGCCGTCCGGCTCGGTTTCGAGCATCCGGCGACGGGTCAGTGGCTGGAGCTGACCAGCCCGTACCCCGACGACCTGGCGGACGCGCTGGAACGGCTGCGCCAGACGTACCGATGAGCAACTGACTTCGAGCGCGCTCGAACTCCTACCGTCGCCGTCATGGACCCGGGTGGTCGAGCTGCTCGCCTCCGTGGTGCCCGACGTGCGCTGATCCGCCCGACCCAGGAACGGCGCCCGACACAGCCTCGCACCGGTCCGGGCGGTGTCGGGAGGGCGACGTAGGATCGCCCGCATGGCATCGGCGGACGGTTCCGACTACGTCCACCTGCACGTGCACACCGAGTACTCGATGCTCGACGGCGCGGCCCGAGTCCCGGACCTGATGACCGAGGTCAAGCGGCTCGGTCAGACCGCGATCGGCACC
>CAZFTZ010000083.1:0-4030 GCA_964521875.1 uncultured Cellulomonas sp.
CGAGCTGCGCGCGGTGCTCGCCGACGCGCGGGCCGGGCTGCCGTTGACGGCGGCGCTCGACGGGCTGGCGGCGCGGACGGGGCTGCCGGCGCTGGCGCGGTTCGCCGAGGGGGCGGCGGTGGCGCTGGAGCGCGGCACGCCGCTCGCGGAGGTGCTGCGCGCACAGGCGCAGGACGTGCGGGCGGACGGGCGCCGGGCGCTCATGGAGGCCGGTGGGCGCAAGGAGATCCTCCAGATGCTGCCCGTGGTGTTCCTGCAGCTACCGGTCACGGTGGCGTTCGCGGTGTTCCCCAGCCTCGTGGTGCTGCGGGTGGGGATGTAGGTGTCCAGGTGAGGAGCGGAGGAGCGGCAGATGGTGCGAGCAGTGGCGGTGACGGCGGCGGCGCGGGGCGTGGTGGCGGGGCGGCTGCGGTCGTCGGGCGCGGCGGAGCGCGGCGACGTGCCCGGGTGGGTCCTGGTGACCCTCATGACGGCGGGGTTGGTGTCGGTGCTCTGGTTCGTCGCGGGCGACGCGCTCGTCGCGCTGTTCCAGAACGCGATCAGCACGGTGACACCCACGGCGCCCTAGACCGCGGCGCCGCGGTGGTCGACTTCGTCCTCGTCGGTGGGCTGGTCACCGTGCTGTTCGTCGCGGTGGTGCAGCTCACGCTGGTGCTGCACGTGCGTGCGGTGCTCGTCGACTGTGCCGCGCAAGGGGCGCGGTACGCGGCGGCGGCGGGCCGCGAGCCGTCCGACGGCATCGGCCGCACGGTCGAGCTGGCCACGGCCGAGCTGTCGGCGGCCTACGCGCGCGACGTCACGGCGAGCCGCGCCACGTTCGACGACGTGGAGGTGATCGAGGTGACCGTGCGGGCGCCGATGCCGGTGGTCGGGCTGGTGGGACCCTCCGGGACGCTCGTCGTGCGCGGTCACGCGATGGTGGAGGACCCGTGACGCGCCGCCGTCCCCTCGTCGCCGCGCCCTGTCTCCGGGGCGACGAGGGCAGTGCCGTGGTCGAGTTCCTGGGCGTCGCGCTGGTGCTGCTGGTGCCGATGGTCTACCTCGTGCTCGTCGTGGGGCGGCTGCAGGCCGCGACGTTCGCGGTCGAGGGTGCGGCCCGCGAGGCGGCACGCGTCTTCGTCGCGTCCGACGAGGGGGTCGACGCCGCGCCGCACGCGCTGGCCGCCGCCGGGGTGGCGCTCGCGGACCAGGGGCTGGCCGACGACCCGGCGGGCGCGGTGTCGATCACCTGCTCCGACGTGTGCCTGACGCCGGGCAGCGAGGTGACCGTGGACGTGCGCGTGAGTGTGCCGCTGCCGTTCGTGCCGTCGTTCGTGCGGGGCGCCGTGCCGCTGGAGATCCCGGTCACCGCGACGCGGACGGCCGTGGTCGACGAGTACCGGGAGGCGCCGTGACCGGCCCGTGGAGCAAAGGCAGCCTGCCCGCGAGGCGGGCCGACGAGGGGCAGGTCACCATCCTGGTGATCGGCTTCGTCGTGGTCGCGCTGGCGCTGGTCGCAGTGGTCGTCTCGGCGACGCAGGTGCACCTGGAGCGCACCCGGCTCGCCGCGCTCGCGGACCTCGCCGCGCTGGACGCCGCCGAGCAGGTGTCCGACGAGGCCTACTTCGCGCCGTTGTCGGGCCCGCTCGGACCGTCCGACGACCAGGTCGCCGCGATCGTCGCCGCCTACCTCGCCGCACACCCGGACGCCGCGGCCGGCTGGACCGGGCTGCGGGTGGTCGAGGCCGACTCGCCGGACGGCCGGACGGTCAGCGTGCGCCTGGCGGCGGTGGTGCGGCCGGCGTGGACGGCGTGGGTGCTCGCGCCGTTCACCGACGGCATCGCGATCCAGGCCGCAGCGGACGCCCGCGGGTGGTGACTGGGCGCTCAGCTGGTGCGTCTCGCCGACATGCCTCAGCCCGGGTGGCGGCCGGAGGTGCGGGCAGCGGCGCGCGGCTGGCGCGCAGCGGCGGTGGAGGTGGTGTCGGCGGCGCCGGACGCCTCTGATCGGCGGTGCCCGCGACGGCGGCTCGGCACACCTGGGCGCCCGCTTCTGCCGGGCGACGCGGCACGGGCCGGCCGGTTCGGCGCCGGTTTCGTGGTCTCGGCCGGCACGGCGCGCCGCGGCGCCGGGGTCCCGGCGAGCCGCACGACCGTCGCGTCGCCCGGTGTGACGCTGCGCGGCTGGGCGGTGATCTTCGCGGCGCGGGTCAGGGCGCGCACGTCCGCACGCTGCTCCGGCAGCACCAGGGTCACCACGACGCCGGCGGCACCCGCGCGCGCGGTGCGCCCGGAACGGTGCAGGTAGGCCTTGTGCTCGGCCGGCGGGTCGACGTGCACCACGAGCTCGACGTCGTCGACGTGGATCCCGCGCGCCGCGATGTCGGTGGCGACCAGCACCGTCGCCTCGCCGGAGCCGAAGGCGGCGAGGTTGCGCTCCCGCGCCGCCTGCGACAGGTTGCCGTGCAGGTCGACGGCGGCGATGCCGTCGGCGGCGAGCTGCTTCGTCAGCTTCTTCGCCTGGTGCTTGGTGCGCATGAACAGCACGCGACGCCCGGTGCCACCGGCGAGCTGACGGACCACCGCCTGCTTGGCCGCGACGTCGGCGACCTCCAGCACGTGGTGGGTCATCTGCGCCACCGGGGAGTCGGCGGTGTCGACCGAGTGCTGCACCGGGTCAGTGAGGTAGCGACGGACCAGCACGTCCACGCCGTTGTCGAGCGTCGCGGAGAACAGCAGGCGCTGGCCGCCCTTCGGGGTGCGGTCGAGGATGCGCCGCACGCCGGGCAGGAAGCCGAGGTCGGCCATGTGGTCGGCCTCGTCGAGCACGGTGACCGCGACATCGTCGAGGGACAGCAGGCGCTGGTTGAGCAGGTCCTCCAGCCGGCCGGGGCAGGCGACGACGATGTCGACGCCGGCGTCCAGCGCCGCCACCTGCTTGTTCTGCGAGACGCCGCCGAAGATCGTCGTCGTGCGCAGGCCGTACGCGGCGGCCAGCGGAGCCAGCGTCGCGTCGATCTGCGTGGCGAGCTCGCGCGTGGGGCACAGCACCAGGCCGCGCGGACGGCGGGGCCGGCGCCGCGGGACGCCGCCGCGCTCGTCGGGCACCCGGGAGGACGACGAACCGGTGGTCGACGAGCCCGCGGCAGCCGGCACGGCGGCGCGCGAACCCGCGGCGGCGAGCCGCACGACGAGCGGCAGCGCGAACGCGAGCGTCTTGCCGCTGCCGGTGCGGCCGCGGCCGAGGACGTCGCGGCCGGCCATCGAGTCGGGCAGCGTGGCGGTCTGGATGGGGAACGGCGCGGTGATGCCCTGGCCCGCGAGGCGGGCGACGAGGGCGGTGGGCACGCCGAGGTCGGCGAACGAGGTCATGGGAGAGCCTTTCGGGCGCCGCGGCGCGGTCCGGCGCGCGGCAGGTCGGGGTGCCGCGGGGTCGCGGCGGGGTGAGGTCGTGGGTCCGCCGCGCGAGCGACCGGGCCGTGCCGTCTCGTCGGCCGCGGACGGCCGGGGGACGACGGAAGGGGCTCGGGGGAGTTCTCCACGACGCGGGGCGCGGCGAAACGCGGCGCCCTCAGGCCACCATGGTCTCACACTCATGGGATGACCGACAGCCGCAGCGGCCGGGTCGGCGGCGGGGGATCCGGCGGGCTCCCGTGAGACGCTCTGCGCCGGTTCGCCCCGCAGCCGGACGGGAAGGGCGAGGCGCGCCGCCCGGTACCCTGGACGGTCGTGGCCACCACCGACTTCCCTGCCGAGATCCGCGAGCTGCGCACCACGCTGGAGACCATCAGCGCGGTGAGCGACCCGACGGTGCTCAAGGCGAAGATCGCCGACCTCTCCGAGCAGGCCTCCGCCCCGGACCTGTGGGACGACCCCGAGCACGCGCAGCGGGTCACCTCCGCGCTGTCCGCGACGCAGGCCGAGCTGGACCGCGTCGACCGGCTGCGCGCCCGCATCGACGACCTCGAGGCGCTCGTCGAGCTCGCCGCGGAGGAGGACGACGCCGACTCCCTCACCGAGGCCGAGGCCGAGCTCGTCACCATCCGCAAGG
>CAZFTZ010000084.1:0-4574 GCA_964521875.1 uncultured Cellulomonas sp.
GTCCGCGCCGGCGGCTTCACGCTCGCGCAGCGGACCCGGCTGGCCGCCGAGGCGTTCGTCCACACCGCCACCTACGACGTCGCGGTGGCGAGCTGGATGGGCAACGTCGCGACGACCACCGACGAGGTCGACGGCGAGCACACCGGGTTCCCGGCATGGATCGGCGCGACGTGGGACCGCGCCGCGGTGCTCCGCTACGGGGAGAACCCGCACCAGCGCGCCGCCCTCTACACCGACGGCTACGGCCCGGCCGGGCTGGCGCAGGCGACCCAGCTGCACGGCAAGGCGATGAGCTACAACAACTACGTCGACGCCGACGCCGCCTGGCGCGCCGCGCACGACCACGGCGACGTGCCGACCGTCGCGATCGTCAAGCACGCCAACCCGTGCGGCATCGCGGTCGGCACGGACGTCGCCGACGCGCATGCCAAGGCGCACGCCTGCGACCCGGTGTCCGCCTTCGGCGGCGTCATCGCGGCGAACCGGCCGGTCACGCTCGCCGCGGCGCAGCAGATCGCGCCGATCTTCACGGAGGTCGTCGTCGCCCCCGCGTTCGACGACGACGCCCGCGCCCTGCTGGCGACCAAGAAGAACATCCGGCTGCTCGTCGTCGGCACCCCGCCCACCGGCGGCCTGGTGACCCGCGACATCAGCGGCGGCATGCTGCTGCAGGAGGTCGACGCGATCGACGCACCCGGCGACGACCCCGCCGCCTGGACGCTCGCCGCCGGCGACCCGGCCGACGAGGCGACGCTCGCCGACCTGGCGTTCGCGTGGCGCGCGGTGCGGGCGGTGAAGTCCAACGCGATCCTGCTCGCCAAGGACGGCGCGTCGGTCGGCGTCGGGATGGGGCAGGTCAACCGCGTCGACTCGTGCCGGCTCGCCGTCGAGCGGGCGGGCGAGGAGCGGGCGCGCGGTTCGGTGGCGGCGTCGGACGCGTTCTTCCCGTTCGCCGACGGGCTCGAGGTGCTGCTGGGTGCGGGCGTGAGGGCGGTGGTGCAGCCCGGCGGCTCCGTCCGCGACGAGGAGGTGATCGACGCGGCCCGCGCCGCCGGCGTCACCCTCTACCTGACCGGCACCCGCCACTTCCTCCACTGACCCGTGGCGGCGCCGTCCTGTCGGGAGGCGGGACGGGTTCAGGCCTGGGTGGGCACGATCGCGGCGAGCACGACGAGCGCGACCGCGAGCAGTGACAGCACGGCGACGTCGATCCAACGGCGCCGGACGCCGAGCGCGGCCGGTCCCGGCTCCGGCAGCACTCCGCGGACGACGGCGGACGTGGCGAGCACTCCGGCGAGGACGTAGGCGCCGACGCGTGCGTCGCTGAGCACCCCGGCGGCGACGGCGGCCACGATCCCGGCCGCGACCAGCCACAACGACCCGTTGCGCCGCGTCGCGCCCGCCGGCCGCTGACTCATCCCACGCCTCCCGCGCGTCAGGCTACCGTGGCCGGGTGGGCGATCCGACCAGCCGTGACGTGCTCGTCGTCGGTGCCGGGCTGGCGGGTGCCCGGACCGTGGCCGAGCTGCGCGAGGCCGGGTTCGACGGCCGGATCCGGGTGCTCGGAGCGGAGGGCGTGCCGCCCTACGACCGGCCGCCGCTGTCCAAGCACCTGCTCGACCGCACCGAGCCCGCCTGGCTGTCCGACGAGATCGGGGCGGACCTGTCCGCGCTGGCCGACGAGGTCCGGCTCGACCTGCCGGCGCGTCGCCTGCTGCTCGACGGCCCGCGTCCGGCCGTGCTCACCGACGACGGCGAGACGGCGGCCGACGACGTCGTGCTGGCGACCGGCGCGCACGCGGTGCGGGTCCCGGGCTGGGAACCCGCCCTGACGCTGCACACCGCCGTCGACGCCGCCCGGCTGCGCACCGCGCTGACGCCGGGTTCCCGGCTCGTCGTCATCGGCGCCGGCTGGATCGGCGCGGAGGTCGCCGGTGTCGCGGCGGCGGACGGCCACGACGTGGTCGTCGTCGAGGCGGCGCTCACGCCGCTGTCGGCGGTGCTGGGGGAGCACGTCGGCGACCTGACGACGCACTGGTACCACGAGGCCGGGGTCGAGCTGATCACCGCGGCGCGCGTCACCGCCGTCCGTCCCGACGGGGTGGACCTCGCCGACGGGCGGAGGCTGCCGGCCGACGTCGTGCTCGCCGCGGTCGGCGCCCGCCCGTCGACCGGATGGCTCGCCGGCGCGTTGCCGCTCGGGCCGGCCGGTGCCGTTCAGGTCGGTCATCGCTACGCGGTGCTCGGACGGGTCGAGCCGCAGCGACCACCCGAACCGACCGGGGGCCG
The DNA here is from genome assembly GCA_964521875.1 of uncultured Cellulomonas sp. Lineage (GTDB taxonomy): Bacteria > Actinomycetota > Actinomycetes > Actinomycetales > Cellulomonadaceae > Cellulomonas. The sequence continues at coordinate 2,290 of CAZFTZ010000084.1, forward strand.
TCCGGTCTTCGTCGTGCGCGACCGGAACGGTGCGCTCGCCGACGTCCGGCCGGAGGTCCCGGGGCTGTGGGCGGTCGGGGACGTGGCGACGCGCTGGTCGCCGCGCCACGGCACCGTGCCCGGGGGCCACTGGGACGGCGCGCTGCGCGGGCCGAAGGCGCTCGTCGGTCACCTGCTGGGCCGTCCGGTGCCCTCGCCGGACGACGACCCGGCGCCCTACGTGTTCTCCACCCAGCTCGGGCACGACCTCGCGCTGTTCGGCACGCCGGGGCCCGCCGACGAGGTGGTGCTGCGCGGCACCCCCGGCGCGGGCGGCTGGACCGCCGTCTGGCTGCGCGACGACGGCCGCGGACCGACGCCGGACAGCCGTGGCATCGGCGCGGTGCTCGTCGTCGACAGCCCGCGCGACGTGGGCGCCGCGCGTCGGCTGTTCACCGGCGAGGCGCTGTCACGGGCGGAGCGCGGCGCTGTGGCGGACCCTGCGGTGCCCCTCCGTGCGCTTCGCTGACGCGGCACTCGGCGCCTCGCAGCGTCCGGGGCTCCGTGCGCCAGGACGACCGAAGCCTCGGGTGTTCCGGACGGAGCGGGTCAGCTCGGGATGACCGGCAGCGTCTCGCCCTCGTCGGTCCCGGCACTCGCGCCGTTCCCGTCCGTCGCACGCGTGTCGGCGGCCTCGTCGTCCTCGTCGTCCTCGTCGACCGTCACCGGGACCGGCGCGACGAACGCCCGGTAGAGCAGCGCGGCGAGCGCGGCCCCGAGCAGCGGCGCGACCCAGAACAGCCACAGCTGCTGCAGCGCCCAGGACGGCGCCAGGATCGCGATCGCCGTGGAGCGCGCAGGGTTGAGCCCGGCGTTGGTCACCGGCAGCGCCACCAGCGTGAGCACGCCGAACGCCAGCCCGACGACGAAGGGCGCCCGCGGCGCGTCCTCGCTCCGCCGCGTCACGCCGAGGAACACGCCGACGAGGACCGCGGTCGCGACCACCTCGACGAGCAGCGCGGCGGCGAGCGAGAACGTCACGTCGCTGTCGACGCCCTGGTCGGTCAGCAGGTGCGCCAGCGGCGAGTGCGGGCCGAATCCGTTGGCGGCGACGCCGAGCAGGTCGCGCTTGTCCTCGGACTTGCCGAGCAGCGGGCCCAGGCCGGTGGGGATGGTGAGGAACAGCACGGCCGAGCCGAGCGCCCCGCCGACGAGCTGGGCGAGCCAGTACGGCAGCAGGTCCGCCCAGGACAGCCGGCCGCTGACCGCTGCGCCGAGCGTGATCGCCGGGTTGAAGTGGCCGCCGGACGCCCGGCCGGCGGTCGCCAGCGCGACCGCCGCCGCGATGCCGAACGCGGCCGCGACGGCGAACGTGCCACCGACGTCGGTGTACTGCGAGTACAGCAGCGTGCCGGCCCCGGCGAACACGAGCACGAAGCTGCCGAACAGCTCGGCGCCGGTACGGGCGAGCAGTCCGGGCCCGGTGGCCTCGGGCTCGTCGGCGAGGAGCACGGCCGGCTCGTCGTCGGGCGCGGCGAACACCTCGCCGAAGGGGTCGGGCTGGACGGACATGACGGTCCTGTCGTCGTGGGTCGGTGGCGCCCCCAGCATGCCAGGTGGGCCTGTCACCGGGCCGGGGAGTCAAAGTATCTCGATGTCGACTAATCTGGCGCCGGACCCGGGCAGCACCCGGGACAGGCGACGCGCGAGGAGGGGCCGCCCCATGGCCAAGATCACCGTGACCGGACCGGTCGTCGAGCTCGACGGCGACGAGATGACCCGGATCATCTGGCAGGTGATCAAGGACCGGCTGATCCTGCCGTACCTCGACGTCGACCTCCTGTACTACGACCTGTCGATCGAGAACCGCGACGCCACCGCCGACCAGGTGACCGTCGACGCGGCGAACGCGATCAAGGAGCACGGCGTCGGCGTCAAGTGCGCCACGATCACGCCCGACGAGGCCAGGGTCGCGGAGTTCGGGCTGAAGAAGATGTGGAAGAGCCCCAACGGCACCATCCGCAACATCCTCGGCGGCGTCGTCTTCCGCGAGCCGATCATCATCCGCAACATCCCGCGGCTGGTGCCGGGCTGGACCAAGCCGATCGTCATCGGCCGCCACGCCTTCGGCGACCCGTACCGCGCCACCGACTTCAAGGGGCCGGGCGCCGGCACGCTGACGCTGACGTTCACCCCCGCCGACGGCGGGGCGCCGATCAGCCAGGAGGTCGTCGCCTACCCGGAGGCCGGCGGCGTCGCGATGGGGATGTACAACTTCAACGAGTCGATCCGCGACTTCGCCCGCG
>CAZFTZ010000085.1:0-3156 GCA_964521875.1 uncultured Cellulomonas sp.
ACAACGCCGGGCTGTACGTGCTGCAGTACGAGGGGGAGCGGCTGTGACGGTTGCCGCCCTGCGTGCCCTCCTCCCGGACGGGGTGGTGGCCGACGATCCCGCCCTGCTCGCCGCCCGGGCCGCCGACCGCTCCGGCGTGCCGGCCCTCGGCGCCCCTGCCGTCCTGGTGCGGCCGCGGACGACGGCCGACGTCGCCGCCGTGCTGCGCTACGCCTCCGCGGAGCGCGTGCCCGTGGTGCCGCAGGGCGGGCTGACCGGCCTGGCCGGCGGCGCCAACGCGGTACCGGGCGCGATCCTGCTCGACCTGTCGGCGATGGACCGGGTCGTGGCGGTCGACGAGGTGGACCGGTCCGCCGTGGTCCAGCCGGGCGTCCTCGTCGCGGACCTGCAGCGTGCCGCCGGCGAGCACGGGCTGTTCTACGCCCCGGACCCCGGCAGCGCCGACGAGGCGACGATCGGCGGCACCGTCGCGACCAACGCCGGCGGCATGCGGTGCCTCAAGTACGGCGTCACGCGCGACGCGGTGCGCTCGCTGGAGGTGGTGCTCGCCGACGGGTCGGTGGTGCGGACGCGGCCGGCGACGGTCAAGGGCGTGGCGGGGCTGGACCTGACGAGCGTGATCGTCGGGTCGGAGGGCACGCTGGCCGTCGTCACCGAGGTGACCGTCGCGCTGCTGCCCGCGCCGGGGCCGTCGGTCGGGGTCGCCGGGGTGTTCGGCTCCGTCGCCGAGGCGCTGCGGGCGGCCGACGCGATCGTCGCCGGACCGCACGGACCGTCCGGGCTCGAGCTGCTCGACGGGGTGGTGCTCGACGCGATCCGCCGTCTCGCGCCGTCGTCGGGCATCCCGGAGGGGGCGGCGGCGTGGCTGCTCGTCGTCACCGACGAGCGGGACGGGGCCGCGGCGTCGACGGCGCTGGACTGGTTCACCGGGGTGCTGGCCGCGCACGGCGCGCTCGCGGTGGAGCGGGCCGACGACGAGCGACGGCTCGACGACCTGATGGCGGCCAGGCGGCTGTTCAACCAGGCGATGCGGGAGCTGCGCGGCGGCTCGATCAACGAGGACGTCTCGGTGCCGCGCCACCGTCTGCCCGAGCTCGTCGAACGCGTCTCGGCGCTGTCCTCCGAGATCGGGCTGGTGATCGCGGTCGGTGGGCACGTCGGCGACGGCAACCTGCATCCTGTCGTCAGCTTCGACCCGGGGGACGTCGCTCAGGTCGCGGCGGCCCGACGAGCGCACGAGCGGATCCTCGCGCTGGCCGACGAGCTCGGTGGCACGGTGACCGGCGAGCACGGCATCGGCGTGGAGAAGCTGTCCGCCGTCGCGGTGGAGCTACCGGCGCGGCTGCGCGAGCTGCAGCGGGCGGTCAAGGCGGCCTTCGACCCGCTGGGGATCCTCAACCCGGGCAAGAAGCTGTAGCTCAGTCCGGGTCGTCGGGGTCGACGGGTGCGTGGTGGTCGAGCGCGACGACACCGTGCTTCCAGTACCCGCTGGCGGCGACCTGCTCCGGGCCGAGGCCCAGCTCGCGGCGCAGGTAGCGGCGCAACGGGACGAGCGCCGTTGCCTCGCCGGCGAGGAAGACGAACGTGCCGGCGTCGATCGGCAGCGCACGCAGCCGCGTCTCGAGGTCGCCGACCGCGAAGGTCGCACGCTCGACGCCTGGCACGTCGTCGAAGTAGGCGGCCGCGTCGTCGCCGTCGTCGGGCATGTCCGCCAGCAGCGTCACGGGGACGTCCGGCGGCGTGAGGCGCAGCCAGCGGGACGCGGCGGGAAAGGCGGTCTCGTCGACGACGAGCACCAGGCTCGTCAGGCCGTCGGGCACCAGGCGGGAGCTCTTGGGGCCGGCCACTGCCAGCCGGTCGCCGGGTGCGGCGTGGCCCGCCCAGGTGGTCGCCGGTCCTTCGTCGCCGTGCACGACGAAGTCGAGGTCGAGCTCGCCGTCGTCGGGCCGGAAGTCCAGCGGCGTGTAGTCGCGGGCGATCACCTGTCCGGGCGCGGACAGCCCGATGCCGCCGGCATGGAACCCGGGAGTCGCGATGCGCCCGGTCGCCGGGTCGGGGAAGAACACCTTGAGGTGGTCGGCCGGCCCGTCGGCGGCGAACCCGGCGAGGTCGCCGGCGAGCGTCACCCGGACGATCCGCGAGGTGACGCTCCGCACCGCCGCGACGGTGAGGTGGCGCACGACGAGCTCGTGCCGCACGTGACGGCGGGACAGGGCGGTCGACTCGGTCATGCCTCACGGTAACCGCCGGATCCGGACCCGGGGACCGTCGGGCCCTTCGGTGGGACGATGGCCGACGCCCCCGTAGCCCAACCGGCAGAGGCAGTCGGCTTAAAACCGATCGAGTCCGGGTTCGAGCCCCGGCGGGGGCACTCGCCCGAGCCTTGTCCGCGTCGCCGGGAATGTGCACCGGGCGGTCATCGTCGGGCGGCCTTCGCGAGCGCGACGGGTACCGGAGGTCTTGACGCCTCACTTGTTTTTTGCAAGTGTGGACGTGTTCCGGGGGGACGACGACCAGGGGAGACAACGATGACCGCGATGTTCGTCAACCTGCCGGTGACCGACCTGGAGCGCGCCAAGGCGTTCTACGAGGCGCTCGGGTTCGCCATCAACCCGCTGTTCACCGACCACAACGCCGCCTGCGTCGTGGTCGAGCCGGACCACAGCTACTTCATGATCCTGACCCGCGAGTTCTTCCAGACCTTCTCCGACCTGCCGATCGGCGACCCGACGGCGGCAGTCTCCGCGGCGACCGCGATCTTCCTCGACAGCCGCGAGGCGGTCGACACGGCCGTCGCCGCAGGCCTCGCCGCGGGCGGCTCGGAGGCGCAGCCCGCCGCCGACTACGGGTTCATGTACCAGCGCCAGCTGACCGACCCCGACGGCAACATCCTCGAGTTCGGCTGGATGGACCCGGTCGCCGCCGAGCAGGGTCCCGAGGCCTTCGCGAACCAGCAGGCCTGAGGTCGATGGCCGCACGCGACTACGGGCAGTACTGCGGCGTCACGCGGGCCCTGGAGCTCGTGGGCGAGCGCTGGGCGCTGCTCCTCGTCCGCGACCTGCTGGTCGGGCCGCGCCGCTACGGAGAGCTCGCCACGGGGCTGCCCCGCATCCCGAGCAACATCCTGGCGGCGCGGCTCAAGGAGCTGCAGGCGGC
>CAZFTZ010000086.1:0-2737 GCA_964521875.1 uncultured Cellulomonas sp.
AACCTGGTCGAGGTGTGGCTCGGCATCGTCGAGCGCCAGGCGATCCGCCGCGGCACGTTCGGCTCGGTCAAGGACCTCAACGCCAAGATCCGCGCCTTCATCGACGGCTGGAACGACCGCTCCCACCCCTTCGTCTGGACCAAGACCGCCGAGGAGATCCTCACCAAAGCCAACCCGAAGAAGACTTCAAAGACGGACCACTAGCGGCGGGCGCACGCGGGCGGACGGTGTTCGGCGGATGGATTCCTGGGCCTAGCCTGTGTGGCGTGCCAGCAACCCCGTCAGGCAAGCCGAAGGTCCCGCGTCGCCGGGCCGTGCGGCCCGCTGGGACGGTCGGCGGCGACGAGGCGAACCTCCGCACGTCGCTCCCGGCCCCGGCGCCCGACGAGGTCACGTGGGGCACACCGGCGCAGCCCGAGGCGTCACCCGCCGGGCCGCAGCCGGCACGCCGGGCGCCCGACGACGAGGACGTCGGCTGGGGTGCCCCAGCCTCCGACTCCAACGACGACCGCCTGACCCGGGACCGCCCGCCCCACTGGTGACCGGGCAGCCCGGCGTCACTCGACGGCGGTGCCGCCCGTCGTCTCCCCGGTCGGGGTGCCGGTCGCGGGCGTGCCGGTCATCGGACGGCCGGCGAGCAGGTCGCGGATCTCGCGCAGCAGCACGACGTCCTCCGCCGGTGCCTCCTCGGCCGGCTCCTCGCCCCTCGCACGGCGCTTGGCGAGCGCGTTGAGCGGCATGACGACCACGAAGTAGATCACCGCCGCGGTGATGAGGAACTTGAGCAGCGCGTCGAGGATCAGGCCGACGCTGAAGTGGCTGGACCCCCAGGTCCACGAGAGCGAGCTCGACAGGTCGTTGCCTTGCAGCACCAGCGCGACCAGCGGCCCGATGAACCCGTCGGTGATCCCGGTCACGACCAGGCCGAACGCGGCGCCGATCGCGACGCCGACGGCCAGCTCGACCGCGTTCCCGCGGGAGATGAACTCCTTGAACCCGGCGAAGACCTTGCTCATGCCGGACAGGCCAGCCTTGGCCTGGCCGGCCAGGCGCTCGGACGGGGTGGGCTCGGGGGTGACGGCTGCCATCGGGGCGTCCTCTCGGGTGGCGGCGGGGATTTCGATCATGACACGACCACCGCGAACAGGACATTCGAGACACCGGCGCCCGCCAGCGCCGCCGCCTCGTCGGGCGTGACGGCGACCAGCAGCGGTGCGGTGTCCGTGTCCCCGCCGAGCAGTCCGCCGCTCTCGGCGTGCGGCGCGGAGGGCAGGACCAGCGCGGCGCGCGCCAGCGTGACGCCCGGGCCGCCTTCGGCGGGCGCGGCGAGCAGGTCCACGCGGTCACCGGGTCCGAGCAGGGTGGCCATCGCGTCGTCGGCCAGCCGCACCGCGGCGACGACGGTACCGGGCGGCCCGGACAGGTCGGCGCCGGCGAGCAGGTCCGGGACGAGTGGCATCCCGGCGGGCACCGGGACGGCGGTGGTGCCGCCGACGAGGGCAGCCCGGACCTCGTCGGACGCAACGGCCTCGGCGACGGCCGCCGACTCCGGGACCGTCACCACCCGCAGGTCCGGCGAGGCGAGCTGCAGACCTGCGGGCAGGTCGTGCGCCGCGACGACGACGTCGACACCGGCGGGCGGTGCCGGCCGCAGCACCGAGACGGTCACCGCGGCCGCTAGCCCGAGGCACGTCGCCGCGACGACGAACCGCAGCCGCCAGGCAAGGACGCGCACTCGGCGGCGCCAGGGCGGTGCGGCACGGGGGAACGGCGGGGGCAAGGCGGGAGCGTCGCGTCGGGTCACGCGCGCAGGCTAGGAAGTCGGCCGCTCTCGTCGGCCCCGCCGCTGTGCGGCCTGTGCCCGCACGACGAGCGCCCCGGGCTGTGGACGCCTCAGGAGGAAGGCGTCAGGAGTCGGCGGCCTTGGCGGCCGGGGCGCTCGTCGCGGCGGGCGCGGGCGACCTCGTCGTGCCCGGCGACGAGGAGTCCGAGGAGGACGACGCCGCGGGTGTGGGCGACGCGCCCGTCGTGCCCTTCCCGGCCGACCCGGAAGCGCCCGACGACGACCGTGCGTCGGTGCGGTAGAAGCCGGAGCCCTTGAACACCACGCCGACCGGCGAGAACACCTTGCGCAGCCTGCCGGAGCACTCAGGGCAGACGGTGAGCGGGGCGTCGTCGAAGGACTGGTGCACGTCGAACGAGTGACCGCAGACCGTGCACGTGTAGGCGTACGTGGGCACTGGTCCTCCTGGAGGAGTCGGAACTACGCCGTACAGCGCCGCACTGGCACTCGGCATTCCCGAGTGCCAGATGCTACCGGCTGAACCAGGTGACGCCCGCCGGCGTCGCGACGGCGTCGACCGGCCGGTCGTGGTCCGCGCGCGGCAGCGGCTCGGTCGCGGCGTCGTGGACCTCCTCGGCATAGGTCAGGGCGATCGCCGGCGCGCCGGGGCGCGCGTCGCGCAGGGCGCGGTCGTACCAGCCGCCGCCCTGGCCCAGCCGGGTGCCTGCGGTGTCGACGGCGAGCGCCGGGATCAGCAGCACGTCGGCCTCCGCCACGGCGGCGGCTCCGAGAGCGGGGCCGCTGGGTTCCGGCGGGCGTCCCGGCGCGCGCTCGCGCAGGTCGTCGGGCCCCCGGTACTCCGCCCAGTCCCGGGCCAGGCCGCTGCCGAGCACCGGCAGCAGCACCCGGATGCCGAGCGTGGCCAGCGCCTCGAGCAGCGGCTCGGTGGCCGGC
>CAZFTZ010000087.1:0-3126 GCA_964521875.1 uncultured Cellulomonas sp.
TGACGAACCTCGGCGTTCGGGCGGCCTTCTCCCCGTCGATCACGGCGCGGGCGCGGGCCTCTTGGGCGTTCAGGGTGCGGTTGTCGCGGGCGAACCGCTTGCCGGAGTAGGCCCAGACCGCCCGCCACGAGCCTGGGTGGGACGCGGACGTCCAGACGGGTTCGGCCTTGCGGTGCGGGTCGTTCTCGAGGCGGGCGCGCCGGTGCTTGGGAGTGATCGTGTCGATGATCTGCCCGTCGGTGAACGCCTCCCCGTGCCAGCGGTAGTGGCCGGCCAGGTCCAGCGGGGCGGTGGTCTGGCGGGACCCGACGATGAACCCCAGCCCGGCCTTGTCGAGCTCGCGCAGGTTGGTCGCCGAGAGCATCCCGGCGTCGGCGACCACGACCATCCCCTCGATCTGATGTCGGGCCTGGAACGCCTTCACGATCGGGACGATGGTCAGGGTCTCGGCCTTGTTGCCCTCGAAGCAGCCGATCTCCAGGGGGAACCCGGTGCGGTCGACCAGCAGCCCGACCACGATCTGCGGATCAACCCGACGTTCCTTGGAGTAGCCGACCTTGCGCAGCCCGTCTTCCTTCTCGGCCTCGAAGTAGAGCGTGGTGACGTCGTAGAGCACGAGGGACACGTCCCCGGCGGTGGCGGCGTGGGCGTAGCACGCGGCAGCGATCGTGGCCCGGTAGTCACCGGCCCGTGCCCGGCGCAGGGTGCGCTTCCTGGTGGACAGCGACGCGGACGCGCGTCCCAGGTCAGCCAGCACCCGGTCGGTGTCCAGCAGCGAGGTCGGCTCAACGACCCGGGCGATCACCAGGTCCTTGAAGCATGCGTCGGCGAGGACGTCGAACCCGAGCTGGTCGAACACCGTAGCCAGGGCGTCGAACAGGGTCCGACTCGAGGTGCGCAGGACCTGCGCGCGCGACGTCACGACCGGCACCGGCGCCGCGGCCGCGGCGAACAACGCCGGCGCGGCCGGCGCCGAGGCCATAGACCTGACGCGCTGCGGGACGGCCATGCCCAGGTCCAGAACGCCCTGGGCGTCGTCGGCGAGCAGATCCCGCGCCTGGGCGAGCAGGAGCCCGAGTTCGGCCTCGTCGCGCGCCGAACCGACATGCCGCACGATCCGCCGGCGGCCAGCGACGGACTCAGCGATCTGCACGGCCGTGGACCCCGAGGCCGTGCACACGGTCCGCACCCACGCCACACCCCGAGCCTACTGACCCGAATTAGTGCCTTAACGGCGCACTAAGCAAGACCATCGCCCAAGGTCACAGCCCTAGCGCCGTCAGCGACGCGCCAAGATGACCCAACTCAGGTGAGAGTCCTTAGCCGAAGTTTGCGATTGGCGCGCATACCTTGTCTCCTTGTTGTTGTAGCGGTGCCTTGCAATACTTCTATTCCGCGAGCAGGACGGCAGCAGGTGGTGCCTCTGGACAGGAGCCGATCGCCACTTCAACCTCGCCCGGCGATAGACCAAGCTTCCCAAGCTCGCCCGAGGTGGTGTACTGGTCGGGCGTCCCGATCGTCTCGAGATACGTGTCTTCGCTAGGGAGTGGCGCGACGCTGTATCCGAGTGCAGCTAGGCACGGGATCGCCTCGTTCTTTAGGTACTCGTAGATCTTGCGGTATTGATCCCGAGTCAGTGGCTTCAAGTACTTGGCGTCCAGCGGATACTGGGCGCTGCATGTGTAGATTGCGAGATTGAAAGCTGCGGTTTGATCGTTGGGTAGATCTATCACTCCATCGGGCCCGAATGCGAACCCGGCATCTGCAATGCACTGATCCTGAACATCAGAATAGTCCTCACCAACGACCCGGATTGGCTCGATGGGCGGCGGATCGTCGATGTGGAGACCTGCTGCAAGCTCAGCCAGGTATGCTGCCCACTCAGGGGCCTGTCCGGGGAAATTGGAGTCAAATCCAGTCGCGAGGGTACCCGGTGCCGGCACAGCTGTCAGCGGCGCGGCCGGGGGCTCGTCTCGCTGAGGCGAACTGCATCCTGATGCTGATGTCAGCAACAGAGAGGCGACCACGAGGGCGAGAGTCTGGGCCACTCGCCCGAATGCAGTCAGCCGCCTGTCGCGGTCTGGTCTTTGAAGCGACGCTTCTGCGGACTGGTTCACGCTGCCCCCTGCTCGATGCAATCGAAACGTACCGCGCGCCGAACTGACGCGGAGGCAAACAGCGATTCGTTATCGGTTCGTAATACGGCTCCACGAGGCCGGTAGACGGACGGCGGCCACGAAGGGCACCCTTAGCGGTCAGGCAGCGCGGCTTGGTCGGCAGCCGCGCACGTCTCAGGGGGTCCGGAGGACGCGGACGGGGTCCTGGTGCGCAGCGAGAAGGGCGGGGACTGTGGTGGCTACACCAGTGGAGAGCAGAGCAAGGATCACGGTCGCGAGCGTGTAGGCGACGGCGGGGCGTTGCCCGTTGCGCAGCACTAGGGTGGCGGCTGAGAGGCTACCGATAACCCCTCCGGCAAGGGCGCCGATGAGGGATCTGCTGACCAGCATCCATATCAGTGCCCAGCGGGGTGCCCCGAGCGCTCGGCGCCGGCCAATGTCGGCGCGGTGGAGCAGGACGTCAGCAAGTGCGACGACGGCGACGAGGGAAGCGCCGGTGAGTAGGACGAGGATGGTCAGCGAGCGGTTATAGCGGACGAGGTCGCCGAGGACCTCGCTCTGGATCTCTGCGAGAGTTGTCGGCGACTGGACGTTCAGGTCGGCGGGGTCAGCGCGGGCGAGCAGGTCGAGGACCGTGGCCTGCATGCTGTGGGCCTCAGCGGCGCTGACGGCGACTACGTCCAGGCGGTGGGCCGTGGTGCCTTCTGGGGCGGCCACGACGATCCCGGCGTCGAGATCGGTGTAGGGGTCGCGAGCGCTGAACGATCCGACAATCGGATAGATATCCGAAGTAGCGGTTGTGGAGGTAGTTGTCACAGCGCCTATTGCTGCGTCCAGGCCGAGGTCCGCCTGCGCGGCGCTTGAGACGAGGGCTTCGCCGGAGCGCGGCCAGCGTCCCCCGGTCAGCGTCACCGCCGCGTGCAGGTCTCCCACGACGAGCCAGGTCGCCACGCGGGCGCCGCCGGGGCCGATTGTGCCGTTGATGGTGTCGACTGGGGCGGCCAGACCA
>CAZFTZ010000088.1:0-10413 GCA_964521875.1 uncultured Cellulomonas sp.
GCCGGACGAGCGCCAGGTCCGCCAGCACGCGCGCCAGCCGCAGCTCCGGGCCGTCGCCGACGAGGTCGCGTGCCGCCGCCAGGTGCGCCTCGGCGAGCGCGAAGTCGCCCAGGCGGTCGTGGACGCCGGCGATGGCGTGCTCGATCTCCGCCTGCCGCTGCGGGTCGGGCTCGGGCTCGGCGAGCGCGGCGGCCTGGTCGAACGCGACGAGCGCCTCGCCGTACTCGCCCAGCCGCACCAGGGCGGTGCCGATCGCCTGGTGCACGTCGAGCGGCCGGTGGCCGAGGGCGAGGGCGGCGCGCAGCTGGGCGAGCGCCTCGGCGTGCGCGTACAGCCGGCTCGACTCGTCGGCCGCGGTGAGGAACCACGCGCCGGCCTCGCCGTCGCGACCCGCCCCGGCCAGGTGCCGGGCGACGGCTCCCGCCGGGGTGGCCAGCGGGTCGACGCCGTGGCGGCGGGCGAGCGCATCGGCGACCCGGCCGTGGAGCAGCCGGGACCGCGCCAGGCTGAGCCGGGCGAGTGCCGCGTCGCGCACCAGGTCGTGCGGCAGGTCGTACCCGCCGCGGTCGGTCCGCTCGACCAACAGCCCGCGAGCGATCGCGTCCTCGATGGCGTCGACGGTCTCCGCCTCGTCCCGCCCGCCGGCGACGCGCAGCAGCTCGGGGTCGGCGACGGTGCCGACCACCGCGGCGGCGCCGACGAGCTGCCGGGTGGTCTCCGGAGCCGCGTCCAGGCGGGCGGCGACCATCTCGCGCACACCGGCGGTCGACGCTGCGGGCCCGGTGGCGGCGGCGTACTCGCGCACCAGCAGCGGGATGCCGCGGGTGCGGGCGAGGACGTCGGCGGGGTCCTGGCCGGTGCCGTCGAGCAGGGCGGCGACGCCGGCGAGGTCGAGCGGCGGGACGGTGTGGACGGCGCCGGTCTCGAGCACCGCCTCGGGGAGCACGCCACCGCCGGCGCCGGTGGGCCAGGTGGCGAGGACCAGGGCGTGCGCCGGACGGCGTCGCACCACGTAGGCCAGGAGGGTGGCGGAGGCGGGGTCAAGCAGGTGGGCGTCGTCGACGACGACGAGCGCGGGGCGGCCAGAGGTGCCGAGCGACTCGACCGCGCGGCGGACCGCCTCGTAGACCCGGTGCAGGTCGCCGGGCGTCGCGATCGGCTGGGCGCCGGCCGCGTCGAGGCCGCCGCCCAGCACCGTGAGCGGCTCGCCGAGCTCGGTCGCCAGGCCGGGGCGCTCCGCGAGCGCGTCCCGGACCAGGTCGGTCGCGGCGGCGAACGCCAGCGGCTGCTCGGCGGCGTGGCCGGCGACGGCGAGCACCGTGCCACCCTCGCGGGCGACGTGGGCGGCGAGCGAGCGGGCGAGGGCCGTCTTGCCGATGCCGGGGTCGCCGACGAGCCCGACGACGCCACCGCCGGCGCCCGTCCGGCCGCCACCGAGGTCACCGGCCGCCCCGGCGGCACGGACGTCGCTCACCTCCCCGCCGCCGGCCGCCCGCCACGCGCCGACGAGCCGCGCCACCTCGTCGTCCCGTCCGACCAGCGTCCCGGCGCGGAACCGGTGCTCCACCCGCTGAGGATCGCCGTCGTCCGCCCCGGTGGATGCCGCCCGCCGATCCGTGAGGCGGGCGGCGGGGACCACCGGCGCGGCGCCGGACACGCCCAGGACGTCCGCCCGGGCGTACCCCGGCCGGGTCGGCGCGAGCGGGGGCGGCCCCAGCGTGTCCGCCCGGATCGCCTCGTGCAGCGCGAACGTCTCCGGCAGCGGCGGCACGCCGAGCTCGCGGTCGAGCACGCGCACCAGCGCGCGGTACAGCCGCAGCGCTCCGGGTCGGTCGCCGGACCACGCGGTGACCCGGATCAGGTCGGCGTGGGCTGGCTCGGACAGCGGGTCCACCTCGGTGCGGCGGCGGGCGTGGGCGAGCGCGGCCGGCAGGTCGCCAACGGCGACGGCGTCGGCGACCAGCCGGCCGAGGGCCTGGGAGAGCTGGTCGCGCAGCGCATCCGCGGTCGCCAGCTGCCAGTCCTCGAACGGCGGGCTGTCGCGCAGTGCGAACCCGGCGAGGAAGCCGTCGCCCGCGAGCCCCGCGGCGCGCGCCCAGCCGGCAGGGTCGTCGCCGGCCGCCAGCGCGCGGAACTCCACGACGTCGCACGTCACCAGCGCGTGGTCGAGCCGCACGGTCGCGGTGCTCACCTGCAGCGCGGGCCCGGCCGCGGCGGCGACCGACAGCGTGCGCCGCAGAGTGGCGCGGGCCCGGCCTCGCTCCAGCCCAGGCCACAGCAGCGCGGCGAGCGCGTCACGCCCCTGCTCCCGCCCGGTGACCGCGAGGTAGGCGAGCAGCGCCGGGGCCTTGCGGGTGTCGAAACGCACGTCGACCCCGTCGCGGCGTATCCGCGGCGGCCCGAAGAGCCTCATCTCCAGCGTGCCCGTCACCGTCCCGACCCCTAGCGCGCGGCGCGTTCGCGTGTGACCGTAACGCAACTGCGGGACGACGGACGTTCCGAAACCCGCGAACGTGCTCGCGCCGTAACGCTTCCGGAACGGGCAGGTGGCGACAGTGGGGATCGATCCGGACAGCAGAGGCGGCCGTGGGGCCGCCGGATCGGGAGGCGACATGACCGGCACGCTCGACGTGGACCCCACGCCGGCCGCTCCCGCCGCGACGCCGGCCGCGCCGGAGCCCAGCGCGGCCGGCCCCCTTGCCGCACCGGCTCCCGGCGCGGCCGGTCCCACCGCACCGCGGCCCGGCGAGCGCTCCCGCACCGCCCGGTTCCGCCGCCGCGCTCGCACCGCCGAGCAGGAGAAGGCCCCCGCCCAGGCTGCGGCGATCGAGGTCGACGTCGAACCGGGCGACCCGCTGCTGGCCTTCCTCCAGTCGGCTCCCGGCCCGCTCGACGTCACCGCGCTGCCCGCGTACTCACCGGCCGTGCGCCGGATGAAGCAGCAGGGCGTGCAGATGGTGGTGCCGCTGGTCACCAGCGGTGAGCTCGTCGGGCTGCTGGCCCTGGGGCCGCGCCGCAGCGAGCGCGGCTACTCCCGCGACGACCGCCGGCTGCTCGACAACCTGGCGCGGTACGCCGCCCCGGCGCTGCGCCTCGGCCAGCTCGTCCGTCAGCAGGAGCGCGAGGCCCGTGCCACCGAGCGCCTGGAGCAGGAGCTGCAGGTCGCCCAGCTGGTGCAGCAGCAGTTCCTGCCGAACGAGCTGCCGGAGCTCGGCGGGTGGCACGTCGCGGCGTTCTACCGGCCCGCCCGCACCGTCGGCGGCGACTTCTACGACCTCATCGAGCTCGCCGACGGCCGGGTGATGGTCGTCGCCGGCGACGTCACCGACAAGGGCGTGCCCGCCGCGCTGGTCATGGCAAGCACCCACGCGCTGCTGCGCTCCACCGCCGCCGTCGTCGCCGACCCCGGCGAGGTGCTGCGCCGCGTCAACGAGCTGCTGGTGCCGCAGGTGCCGATCCACATGTTCGTCACCTGCGTGGTGCTGGTGATCGACCCGCGTACCGGCCGCACCCAGTTCGCCAACGCCGGCCACAACCTGCCCTACGTGCGCCGCGCCGGCGGGGTGGTGCAGCTGTCCGCGCGCGGCATGCCGCTGGGCCTGATGCCGGGTTCCGCGTACGACGAGCACGAGACGGTGATCGAGCCGGACGACGTGGTCCTGCTCTACAGCGACGGCCTCACCGAGCAGCACGACGAAGCCGGCAACATGTTCGGCTTCGGGCGCACCGAGGCACTGGTCGCCGCCGCGACCGGGGGCGACGACCTGCTGGACCGCTGCGTCGAGGCGCTGTCCGGCTTCTCCCGCGGCATGGAGCAGGAGGACGACATCACGCTCGTCACGCTGCACCGCGGCCGGGGCAGCGGGTACCGCGACGCCGTGACCTTCGCCGTGCCGAGCGAGTCCGGCAACGAGCGCGAGGTGATGGACCGGGTCGCCGCGATCGTCGGCGACGTGCTGCCGCCGGAGCGGCTGGACGCCCTGAGGACCGCCGTCTCGGAGACGGCGATGAACGCGATCGAGCACGGCAACCGCGGCCGGTCCCAGCTGCCGGTCGAGGTGGCGGTTCGCCGCACCCCGGACGCCGTCACGGTCGAGGTCAGCGACTTCGGCCGCGGCCGGCTCACCGACCCCGACCTGCCGGACCTCGACCTCAAGCTCGCCGGGCTGCAGACGCCGCGCGGCTGGGGGCTGTTCCTGGTCCAGCAGCTGACGGACCGCGTCGAGGAGCTGTCCGACGGCGACCGCCACACCGTGCGGCTCGTCATGCACACCACCGGCGTCGAGAAACCCGGCGCCGGAGCCCCAGAGGAAGGGGAGAGGCCATGAGCCTCGAGTACCGGCTCGGCCGGCAGGGCGACGCGGTCGTCCTGCACCTGACCGGGCGGATCGACCGTGACGCGCTCGGCGTCCTCGACACGGCGTACCAGGAGGCCGCGGCGGCCGGGACGGCCGTCGTCGAGCTCGACTTCGCCGACGTCGACTACATCAACTCCACCGGCATCGCGCTGATCGTCGGCCTGCTCGGCAAGGCGCGCTCGCAGGGACGCGCAGTGCGCGCCGCGGGGCTGACCACGCACTACCAGCACATCTTCGAGATCACGCGGCTGAGCGACTTCATCGAGATCGTCCAGCCGGTCGGGAAGTAGGAGGCGAACCGTGGCAACTCCCACCGTGTCGATGACCGTCGAGCCGCTCGCGCCGGGCGCCGAGCTGATCCGGATCGTCGGCGACGTCACCGCGGCGTGCGAGAGCACCCTGATGGCGGCGCACGAGCGGGCCAGCGACGACGGCGCCAGGCTCGTCGTCCTCGACTTCTCCGGCCTCGAGTACATGAACAGCGGCGGCATCGGGATGCTCGTCACGCTCCTGGTGCGCAGCCAGCGCCGGCAGCAGCGGCTCGCCGCCGTCGGCCTGTCCGACCACTACCGACAGATCTTCGAGCTCACCCGGCTCGACGAGGCGATCGCGTTGCACGACGACCCCGCCGCGGCGCTCGCGGCGATCTAGGAGGTGGCAGCGATGAGCACCGAGAAGGTCCCGCGGGACGCCGGCTACTGGGCGGCCAAGGTCGAGCGCCTGGCGGTGCCCGACGAGACCCGCGAGTACGGCTTCACGATCGAGGGGCGCCGGCTGGCCGGCCCGCCGCAGGGATTCGGCCGGCTCTGGCAGCGCGACTTCTGGACCGAGCTGGACGGCGCGGTCACCCCGGAGGCGCTGGTCGCCGACTGGCGGGCGCACTTCGGCGACTTCTGGCCGGCCGGCGGGCGGTTCCACGGCGCGCTGACGGGCATCGCGCCCGGTGGCGTGGCGCCGCTCGAGGTGGGTGCCGGAGGGGGTCTGTGGCTCACCACCGGCATCCTGGTGCTCTACGCCGACGAGACGTCGTTCACCTTCATGACCCCCGAGGGGCACCTGTTCGCGGCGATGATCACGTTCTCCGGCGAGCCGACGGAGGGCGGCGGCACCCGCGCGTTCATCCGGATGATGCTGCGCACCTCTGACCCGCTGTTCGAGCTGGGCTGGCCGGTGATCAAGCGCAAGGAGACGGCGTTCTGGACCGGCACGCTGCGTAACCTCGCGGCCTCCTACCGCATCCCGGACGCGGTGGTGCACGAACGCACCGAGTGCGTCGACCGGCAGCGGATCTGGCGTCACTGGACCAACGTGCGCGACAACATGGGCATCCGCTCGGTGTGGCACCTGCTCACCACGCCGTTCCGTCCGCGGGTCGGCGCGCAGCCGGCGGCCTGAGAGGTGCGGCGGTGACGACGACGAGCGGTCCGCCGGTGCCCCCGGTGTGGCGCGAGGTCGCCCGCCGGGTGGCGATCTGGGCGTTCGTGGCGGCCTACCTGGTGTGCGCGGTGTGGGGCTTCGCGCTCGTCGTCTCCAACGGCTGGATCCTGCTGGGCTGGACCGGCTTCCCGATCGTCGGTGGGCTGGTCCTGACGTCGCGGCCGGGCAACGGCGTCGGGCGGCTGCTGGTGGCCAGCGGCCTGATGTGGGCGCTGTCCGGGATCGCGGTCGCGCTCGTCACCGTCGGCCACCTGCCGCCCGCGGCCGCCGTCCTCGTCGAGATGGCGGGGAACGTGACGTGGATGCTCGCCTTCGGCGCGCTCGTCCTGCTGACCGCCGTGTTCCCGACCGGCCGTCCCGAGACCGCCGTGGGTCGGGTGGTCGTCAGGGCGCTGGTCGTCGTCGCGCTGCTCAGCGCGGCGGCCGCCCTGCTCGACCCACGCCCACAGGAGGCGACGGGGCTGATCAGCCCGTTCGCGGCACCCG
The DNA here is from genome assembly GCA_964521875.1 of uncultured Cellulomonas sp. Taxonomy (GTDB): domain Bacteria; phylum Actinomycetota; class Actinomycetes; order Actinomycetales; family Cellulomonadaceae; genus Cellulomonas. Next base: position 6,282 of record CAZFTZ010000088.1, read on the forward strand.
CCCTGCGAGCCGTCGTCGTGCCCTGGGTGGACCACTCCGACGTGCTGTCGCAGCTGCTCGTCGTCGCCGCGCTCGTCGACGTCGTCGCGCGGTGGCGGCGCGGCGGCGCCGCGGTGCGGCTGCAGTTCCGCTGGTTCGCGTTCGGCGTCGGTGTCGTCGTGCTCGTCTTCGGGCTGTCGCCGATGATCCCCGAGGGCTCGGCCTTCCAGTACCTGTACGCCGTGCTCAACCTGATCCCGGTGTCGATCGGCATCGCGGTGACCCGGCACGGGCTGTACGAGATCAACCGTGTGGTCTCCCGCACGGTGTCCTACGTCGTGGTGACGGCGCTCGTGGTGGGCGTGTACGCACTGGTGGTCACCTCCGTCTCCCGGCTGGCGCCGGAGTCGTCGTCGGCCGGTGCGGCCGTCGCGACGCTGGCGGCCGCGGGGGTGTTCCTGCCGGTGCTGCGCCGGGTGCAGCGCGTGGTCGACCGCCGGTTCGACCGGGAGCGGGTGGACGCCGCGCGGGTGGTCGACGAGTTCGGGGCGCGACTGCGCTCCGGTGCGGACCCCGGGCGCACGACGAGCGACCTGCTGGCCGCGGTCGAGCGCTCGGTGCAGCCGGCGGGCGTGGGCCTGTGGACCGTGAGGAGTGAGTCGTGACGGCACGCGAGGTGGTGCGTCGCACCGTGGTGTGGGGGCTGCTGGCCGCCTTCTTCGTCCCGCCGGTGTGGATGCTGGTGCGCTACCCGGGGGAGCCGCAGGCGCTGAACAACGCGCTGTGGGCGCTCATGGCCTGGAGCGGGTTCCCGGTGGTCGGCGCGGTCATCCTCAGCCGCAAGCCCGGCAACTGGGTGGGCCGGCTGATGATGTTCATCGGCCTGTACTGGTCGCTGTCGGGCCTGCTCTACCTGCCGTCGGTCGCCCCGCACGTCCCGCCGCTCGCCGAGCTGCTGCTCTACGGCGTGCAGTACCTGGTGTGGCTCGCTTTGGTGGTCATCCCGGTGCTGTTCCCGTCGGGCCGCGCGGAGACGCCGACGGGGCGGGTGCTGGTCGTCGCGCTCGTCTCGGTGGCGGCCGTGGTGCTGGCGCTGCTGGTGGTCAGCACCCTGCCGATGCAGATCACCGGGCACGTCAGCCCGTTCGCGGTGCCGGCGCTGGCGCCGGTCTCCAACTTCGTCGTCGGGGACACCGGGTTCTTCGTCGTGCCGCTGCTGCTCACCGGGGCGCTCGTGGAGCTCGGGGTGCGCTGGCGGCGCTCCACCGGCGCGCGCCGGCTGCAGTTCCGCTGGTTCGCGTACGGCGTCGCGGTGACCCTGGTGTTCCTGCTGGTCACCTCGCTCGTCGCGGCGGAGGACGTGTGGACGGACCTGCTGGTGCTGGGCATCAACGCGCTGCCGGTGTCGATCGGCATCGCGGTGACGCGCGCCGGGCTGTACGAGATCAACCACGTGGTGTCCCGCACCGTCGCGTACGCGCTGGTCACCGCGCTCGTCGTGGGCGTCTACGCGCTGGTCGTCACCTCGGTGACGCGGTTGCTGCCGGCGCAGTCCGCGCTCGCGGTGGCCGCCGCGACGCTCGCCGCCGCCGGGGTGTTCCTGCCGGTGCTGCGGCGGGTGCAGGGTGGTGTCGACCGGCGGTTCGACCGGGAGCGGGTGGACGCGGTGCGGGTGGTCGACGAGTTCGGCGCGCAGCTGCGCTCCGGGGCGGACCCCGGCCGCACGACGAGCGACCTGGCCCGCGCCGTCGAGCGCGCGTGGCAGCCGACGAGCCTGGGACTGTGGACCGTGGGGGACGAGCGATGACCGAGGTGGACGCCGTCGTCGTCGGCTCCGGCCCCAACGGGCTGGTCGCCGCGGTGACGCTCGCCGAGGCGGGCTGGCGCGTCGTCGTGCTCGAGGCGGCGGACGTGCCCGGCGGCGGGCTGCGCACCGAGGAGCTGACGCTGCCCGGGTTCCGGCACGACGTCTGCTCGTCGGTCCACCCGATGGCGCTGGCGTCCCCGGCGTTCCGCGAGCTGCGGCTGGAGGACGAGGGGCTGACGATGGCGCACCCGCCGGTGCCGCTGGGCCACGCCCTGGCGCCGGGGCGGTCGGTGCTGCTGCACCGCTCGGTGGGCCGGACGGCGGCGGGGCTGGGGCGGCGCGACGGTGCGCTGTGGTCGCGCGTCGTCGGGGGACTCGGCAGGCGGTGGGAGCGCCTGGCCGCCGGCGTGCTCGACCCGACGGCGCTGCCGCCGCGCGCACCGCTCGAGACGCTCGCCTTCGGCGCCGCCGGCGTCTGGCCGACGACGGCGGTCAACGCCGTCGCGCTGCACGACGAGCCTGCTCGTGCACTGCTGGCCGGAGTCGCCGCGCACGCGGTGCTCGACCTGCGGGAGCCGATGACCACCGGCATCGGCCTGCTGCTCGCCGCGCTGGCGCACGGCGTCGGCTGGCCGGTCGCGGCCGGTGGCTCGCAGTCCATCGCCACCGCCCTGCTGGCGCGGCTGGACCGGCTCGGCGGCAAGGTGGTGACAGGGTTCCGGGTGCACAGCCTCGACGAGATGCCCTCGGCCCGGGCCGTGCTGCTCGACCTCACGCCACGGCAGGTGCTGGCCGTGGCGGGGGACCGGCTGCCCTCGTCGTACGCGGCGCGGCTGGCGCGGTGGCGCTACGGACCCGGCGTGTTCAAGCTCGACTGGGCGCTGGACGGCCCGGTGCCGTGGGCGGACCCGGCGCTCGCCGGCGCAGGCACGGTCCACCTCGGCGGCCCGTCCGCGTCGGTGGTCGCCTCGGAGCGTGCCGTCGCCCGAGGCCGGGTGTCCGACGAGCCCTACGTGCTGTTCGCACAGGCGACGGTGGCCGACCCGTCGCGGGCGCCGGCCGGCAAGCACACCGCGTGGGCGTACTGCCACGTGCCGCACGGGTACACCGGCGACATGACCGGCGCGATCGAAGCGCGGGTGGAGCGCTTCGCGCCCGGGTTCCGCGACCGGGTGCTGGCGCGGCATGCGATGGGGCCGGCGGCGCTGGAGGCGCACGACGCGAACGAGGTCGGCGGCGACATCGGCGGCGGCTCGGCCGACTGGCGGCAGCTCGCCGCGCGGCCCGTGCTCTCGCGCACGCCGTGGGCGACGCCGGATCCGAGGCTGTTCCTGTGCTCGTCGTCCACGCTGCCGGGCGGCGGTGTGCACGGGATGTGCGGTCGCAACGCGGCCCGGACGGTGCTGGCGCGTCTCGGCTGACCGGCGCGTGCCCCTCCCTCCTTGTGCCCGAGGGGTGGCCTGTGCCACTCCCTCGGACGTCCGGGGGTGGCAGACGAAGGGCCGGACGGGTGCGCACCCGGCCGGCCCTGTCGCGAGGGTCGTCAGCGGCTCACTGCTGCTTGTCGATGAAGTCGTCGGCGGCGGCGACGCCCTTGTCCACCAGGGAGTCACCGGAGTCGTCGGTCTTGCTCTTGATGAAGTCGGCGGCCTTGTCCAGGCCTTCCTTCGCCTGGTCGCCGTGCTCCTTGAGCGCGTCCTTGGCCTTGTCCAGGAAGTCGTCGAGCCCCATGAGGTCCCCTTTCCTCGCCCCGGCCCGGCGGGTCGGCGTCGCGGTCAGTGTCACACCGGGCCGTGGAATGCGCGCGTCGAACGGACGGGCCGCCAGGTTGCGGCGGGTGCGGGGTCAGCCGCCGCTCAGGAGCTCGTCGAGGGCGCTCAGCGCCGTGTCGAGGCCGGGGACGTGACGCACACCGTCGACCTCGGCCGTGCCGCTGGTCACGCGCCAGCCGCCGATCGCCACCACCGGCACCCCGGTGCGTATGGCCAGCGCCACCTCGCTCAGCGTCCCCCACGAGCCGCCGACGGCGACCACGACGTCCGCTGCGCGCACGACGAGCCCGTTGCGCAGCTCGCCCAGGCCGGTGGCGATCGCCACCGTGAGGTGCGGGTTCCCCTCGGCGCGGTCGGTCCCGGGCAGCAGCCCGACGACGATCCCACCGGCCCGCGTTGCACCACGGGACACTGCCGCCATCACGCCGCCGCCACCGCCGCACACGACGACGTGCCCCCGGGCGGCGAGCGCCGCGCCGAGCCGCTCGGCCACGCCCGTCTGCTCGTCGGACGCCGCCGACGGCCCGACCACTGCCACGTACCGCTGCACCGCCACGTCACCCCGCCCGCTCGT
>CAZFTZ010000089.1:0-8112 GCA_964521875.1 uncultured Cellulomonas sp.
GCCACGCCGAACACCGCCACGAGCGGTGCCAGCGGCAGCGTGATCTTGTCCCCGACGCCGCCGGTCGAGTGCTTGTCGGCCGTCGGCCGCCCGAGACCGGAGAAGTCCAGCCGCTCGCCGGAGGCGATCATCGCGCCGGTCCAGCGCGCGATCTCCTCGCGCGACATCCCGTTGAGCAGGATCGCCATGGCCAGGGCGGACATCTGCTCGTCGGCCACCACGCCGCGGGTGTACGCGTCGACCACCCAGTCGATCTGCTGGTCGGTCAGCCGCCGCCCGTCGCGCTTGGCGACGATGACGTCGACGGCGTCGAACGGCTCAGCCACGGGCGGCCCCCTCGTACCCGGCGAGGTTCTCCGGCCCGAACGCACCGGGCAGCACCTCGTCCATCGTCCTGATCCCGCCGGCGGTCTCCAGCACCAACCCGTGCCCGCCGTGCTCGAACAGCAGCTGCCGGCACCGCCCGCACGGCGCCAGCACCGCGCCGTTGCCGTCCACGCAGGTGAACGCCACCAGCCGGCCGCCGCCGGTCGCGTGCAGCGCCGACACCAGGCCGCACTCGGCGCACAGCGTCAGGCCCAGGCTGGCGTTCTCCACGTTGCAGCCGGAGACGACGCGGCCGTCGTCGACCAGCGCCGCCGCCCCCACCGGGTAGTGCGAGTAGGGGACGTACGCGTGCGTCATCGCCGCCGTGGCGGCAGCCCGCAGCGCGTCCCAGTCGACGTCCGTCACGTCACTCCTTGATGTACGGCGTGCCGTCCGCCGCGGGCGCCCGGGAGCGCCCGACGAAGCCCGCGACCGCGAGGATCGTCACGACGTACGGCAGCATGAGCATGAACTGGCTCGGCACCGGCGCCCCCACCACCGACAGCGAGCCCTGCAGGTTGGTCGCGGCGCCGAACAGCAGCGCGGCGAGCGCGGCGCGCACCGGGTCCCACTTGCCGAAGATCACCGCGGCCAGCGCGATGTACCCGGCACCGGCCGTCATCTCGCGGTTGAACGACGAGATCGACACCACCGTGTAGAACGCGCCGCCGATGCCGGCGATGCCGCCGGCGATCACCAGCGCGCGGTAGCGCACGCGCTCCACCTTGATGCCGACGGTGTCCGCCGCCTGCGGGTGCTCGCCGACGGCGCGCAGCCGCAGGCCCCACCGCGTGCGGTAGAGCGCGAACCACACGGCGGGCACGGCGAGGTACATCAGGTAGACGAGGATCGTCTGCTTGAACAACGCCGGGCCGACGACGGGGATCTCCGACAGGCCGGGGATCGCCAGCTTCTGGAACCGCACGGTGGTGTTGAGCCGGGCGGCGTCCGGCACGAGCACCTGCGAGTACAGGAAGTCGGTCAGGCCGTACACCAGCACGTTCATGACGACACCGACGATCACCTGGTCGACCTTGTAGGTGATGGTGAACACACCGAGCAGCAGAGCGGTCAGCACGCCGGCGACGATCGCCGCGACCAGCCCGACGTAGGGGCTGCGGGTGAGCGAGCCGACGATCGCGGCGCAGAACGCGCCGAACAGCAGCTGCGACTCGATCGCGATGTTCACCACGCCGGCGCGCTCGCCGATGACGCCGCCCAGGGCGCCGAAGACGAGCGGCACCGCGAGCAGTACCGAGCCGCCCACCAGCGAGACCACCGGGAAGTCGCGGTCCGAGCCGGCGCCGGCCCAGGCGAGGAACCCGACGAGCGTCACCAGCGCGAACACCAGCGGCACCCAGATCGGCACCTTGCGCTGCGCGCGCACGTAGCCGACCGCGACCAGCACCAGCACGACGAGCACGCCGACGGCGAGCCACGCCGTGGTCATGCCGTCGACCGTCAGGTCGGGGATCGACAGCCGCTCGCCCTCGTCGGCGAACCGGAAGTGCGCGTAGCCGGGGCGCGGCTTGGCCGCGAGCAGCAGCGCGAGCAGCGCGGTGATCACCGCGAGGGCGATCGGGGTCTTGCGGCTGACGACCGTGACGTGGCGCAGGTCGGCCGAGACCGACTCCGGCGCCATCGCCAGGGCGCTCACGCCGCCACCGCCGCGGGCGTGGCCGACGAGCGGCGGGACGACGAGCCCGGCTGCGGCAGCCGGAACACCGCACGCACCAGCGGCGGCGCCGCGATGAACAGCACGATGAGCGACTGCACCACCTGGACGATCTCGATCGGCACGCCCTGCGCCGCCTGCATCGTCGCGCCGCCGGCCTTGAACGCGCCGAACAGCACCGCGGCCCCCAGCACGCCGAGCGGTCTCGACCTGCCGAGCAGGGCGACGGTGATCGCGTCGAACCCGACGCCGGCGTCGATGCCGTCGCCGAACCCGGTGGTCGTCGTGCCCAGTACCTGGGTCACACCGGCCAGGCCGACGAGCGCGCCGCCGACGAGCATCGAGTACACCGTGGTGCGCCGCACGTCGATGCCGGCGACGCGGGCCGCGGCGGGGTTCTCCCCGACGGCGCGGAACTGGAAGCCGAGCTTAGAGCGCTCGAGCAGCCACCACACGACGACGACGGCGACCAGCGCGAACACGAAGCCCCAGTGCAGGTTGAACTTCGGCCCGAACAGGTGCGGCATGATCGCGCTCGCCTTCATCGGCGGCGTCTTCGGGTTCGACGAGCCCGGCGCCTGCATCAGGCCGGGCGTCGCGAGCAGGTAGCCGAGGATGTAGAACGCGACGTAGTTGAGCATGATCGTGACGATCACCTCATGCGCGCCGGTGGTCGCCTTGAGCACGCCGGCGATGCCGGCCCAGATCGCGCCGGCGACCAGGCCCGCGACGATGGCGACGACCATGTGCAGCACCGGCGGCAGGTCGAGGGCGAAGCCGATCCAGCCGCCCGCGATCGCAGCGGCGAGCATCTGGCCGCGGCCGCCGATGTTGAACTGGCCGGACCGGAACCCGATCGCCACGCCGAGGCCCGCGGTGATCAGCGGCGTCGCCTGGGTGAGCGAGTTGGTCAGCGGCTTGATCCCGGCGGCGAAGTCCTTGGCGCGGAAGTCCCACACCGCGCCGCGGAACAGCGCCGAGTAGGCGCCGCCGACGGCCTTCCCGATCGCGCTGAAGGTGTCCCCCGGCCGGGCACCGAAGTACCCGATCGCCTGGCGGACGCCGTCGTCCGTCAACGCGATCATGATCGAGCCGACGACCACGGCCAGGACGATGGCGCCGAGCGAGACGGCCCACCCGCCGGAGACGATCCGGCGGAACGCCTCCCGCCAGCGGCCGTCGTCGGCCGTGGTCCCCTGCCCGGGCTCCGGCGCCGCCAGAGCCTTCTGCTGCGCACTCATGCTGCTGCCGTCCCCTCGGGCGCGACGCCCGCCATCATCAGTCCGAGCTGGTCCCACGGAGTGGTCGCCGGCACGATGCCGACCACCCGCCCGCGGTACATCACGAGGATCCGGTCGCCGAGGGCGGCCGCCTCGTCCAGCTCGGTCGCCACGACGACGACGGGCACGCCCGCGTCGCGCGCCGCGACGATCCGCTTGTGGATGAACTCGATCGAGCCGACGTCCACCCCGCGCGTCGGCTGCGCGGCGACGAGCAGCTTGAGGTCGCGGGACAGCTCGCGGGCGACGACGAGCTTCTGCTGGTTGCCACCCGACAGGCGCCCGGCCGGCTCGGCGGGGCCTTGGGTGCGGATGTCGAACGCCTCGATCGCCGAGCGTGCGAACTCGTCGCGCACGCCGAGCTGGAGCGCGCCGTTGCGGACGAACGGCGGACCGTCGACGCGGTCGAGCACGAGGTTCTCCGCGACGGAGAACGTGCCGATCAGGCCGTCGGTCGAGCGGTCCTCCGGCACGTACCCGACGCCGGCGTCGAGCACGCCGCGCACCGACTTGCCGAGCAGCTCCTCGCCGTCGAGCCGCACGCTGCCGGTCGCGGGGGTCAGCCCGGCGATCGCCTCCGCCAGCTCGGTCTGCCCGTTGCCCTGCACGCCGGCGACGACGAGCACCTCGCCGCCGCGCACGTCGAACGAGACGTCGTCGACCAGCACGGCGCCGTGTGGGTCGAGCACCGTCAGCCCGGCCACCTGCAGCGAGGCGTCGGAGTAGGCCGGGGCGTCCTTGTGCACCGTCAGCTCGACGGCGCGGCCGACCATGAGGGACGCGAGCTCGGCGTCCGTGGCGCCGGGCTGCGCCTCGCCGACGATCTTGCCGCGGCGCACGACGGTGATGCGGTCCGCCACCTCACGGACCTCGCGCAGCTTGTGGGTGATGAAGACGATCGCCGCTCCGGAGTCCCGGAGCTGGCGCATGATCGCCATGAACTCGTCGGTCTCCTGCGGGGTGAGCACCGCGGTGGGCTCGTCGAACACGAGCACCTGCGCCTCGCGGGACAGCGCCTTGATGATCTCGACCCGCTGCTGCACGCCGACCGGAAGGTCCTCGACCACGGCGTCGGGATCGACGTGGAAACCGAACCGGGCGGCGATCTCGCCGACCTTGCTGCGCGCGGCCTCCAGGTCGAGCCGGCCGCCGGACTTCGTCTGCTCGTTGCCGAGCATGACGTTCTCCGCGACGGTGAAGACGGGGATCAGCATGAAGTGCTGGTGCACCATGCCGATGCCGGCGCCCATCGCGTCGCCCGGGCCGGCGAAGTGCTGGACGACGTCGTCGATGACGATCTCGCCCTCGTCGGCCTGGTAGAGGCCGTACAGGACGTTCATCAGCGTCGTCTTCCCTGCGCCGTTCTCGCCGAGCAGGCAGTGGATCTCGCCCGGCTCCACGGTGAGGTCGATGTGGTCGTTCGCGACCAGCGCGCCGAAGCGCTTGGTGATGCCACGCAGCTCGAGCTTCATGTCCCCGTTCCTCGTCGAGCAGGTGTCTGTGGGGGCAGACGCACTGCGGGGAGGCCGCGGTGGTGCGGCCTCCCCGCAGTATTGCGTCTACCCGGCAGCCGCGGTGCGCATCAGCACCGACGGCATGCGGTCGACGGTCGTCACTGGTTCAGGTACGAGGTGACCTTCACCTTGCCGTCGATGATGTCCTGCTTGAGGGCGGCGACCTCGGTGACCAGGGCCGGGTCGACCTTGGACTCGAAGTCGTGCAGCGGGGCGATGTCCACGCCGCCGTTGGCCAGCGTGCCGACGTAGGCGGTCGGGTCGAAGTCGCCCTTGGCCGCGGCGGTCGTGGCGTCGGCCGCCGACGCGTCCATCTTCTTCTGGATCGAGGTGAGGATGTACGGGTCGACCGCGGTGTCGGTCAGGTACTGGTCCGCGTCGACACCGACCATCGCGATGTCCTTGCCGGAGTCCTGGATCGCCGCGATCGCCGACTGGTAGATCGGGCCACCGACCGGGAGGATCACGTCGACGCCCTGGTCGATCAGCTGCTGAGCGTCGGCCTTGGCCGTGTCGTTCGCCTCGAAGCCACCGGTGAACAGACCGTCCTTGCCGTCCCAGCCGATCACCTGGACGCTGGTGCCCTTCTGCTGGTTGTAGTAGTTCACACCCTGCAGGAAGCCGTCCATGAAGATGGTGACGGTCGGGTACGGCGAGCCGCCGAAGGTGCCGAGCTTGCCGGCCTTCGAGTAGCCCGCGGCGAGGTAGCCGGCGAGGAACGCGGCCTGGGCCGTGTCGTAGAGGATCGGCTTGATGTTCGGGGCGTCCGTCTTGCCGTCGAAGTCGTTGTCGGCCGCGTCGTCGATGATGGCGTACTCGATGTCCGGGTTCGCCAGCGCCGCGGTGACCGTGTCGGCGGACAGGTTGAAGCCGACGGCGAAGATCAGGTTGCAGGCTTCGCCGGCCATCGCCTCGAGGTTCGGGGCGTAGTCGGTGTCCGCGTTGGACTGCACGTGGGCGAACTGGGCGCCGAGGTCGGTGGTGGCCTTCTCGACCCCCTCGTACGACAGCTGGTTGAAGCTCTTGTCGTCGAACCCGCCGGCGTCGGAGACGATGCACGCCTTGAAGTCGAGCGGAGTGGCGGACGGGGTTCCCGCCGCCGTGGTCTCGGTCCCGCCGGTGCTGCCCGTCGTCGGTGTGCTCTCGGGTGCGGAGCCACAGGCGGTGAGCGCGAGCGCCGTGACCGCGGCGATCGCGGCCGTGCGCAGAATGTTCTTCACGGACTCTCCTGGTCGTCGTGCCAGGCCGGTGGCCGGATCCGCCCCACGGCGGCGCGTCCTTGAGCCGCCGTGGGGGCGGGGGCCGACCGGCACCAATCGGGGACGACCCTAGTGAGCGGCGCGTGTCCTGGCGATGACAGCGGGGCATCCGGACGGCATCCGTTACCGCATTGGAACATCCGGCCGCACCGTGGACGGGCAGCCTGCGCCGGTCGGGTGACGTGCGTCAGCGCCGGCCCGCGAGCAGCGCCGCGCGGGCCAGCACCAGCGAGCCGACCTCGATCGCGCGCTCGTCCACCCGCAGGTCACCCTGGTGGATGTCATAGGTGTGACCGCCGGGAACCCGGGTGCCGAGACGTGCCATCGCGCCCGGGACCCGGGTGAGGTACCACGCGAAGTCCTCGCCGCCCAGCGACTGCTCGGTCAGCTGCACCGACTCCGGGCCCAGCACGTCGCGCGCCGCCGCCTCGAGCAGGCCGGTGCTCGCCTCCTCGTTGACCACCGGTGGCACGCCGCGCTGGCAGCGCACCTCGAGCTCGACGCCGTAGGGCTCGACGACCTCCCGCACCGCCGCCTCGAACACCTCGGCCGCGGTCTCCCAGGCACGCACGTCCAGGCAGCGCAGGGTCCCGGTGGCGATGCCCGACGAGGGGATGGCGTTGGACGCCGTGCCGGCACGCACCGAGCCCCACGTGAGGTTGACCCCGGACCGTGGGTCGAGCCGGCGGCCCAGCACGGCCGGCACCTGCGTCACCACCTGCCCGAGCGCGAACACGACGTCCGCCGTCAGGTGCGGGCGGGACGTGTGACCGCCCGGTCCGCGCAGCGTGACGTGCACCTCGTCGGACGCCGAGGTGATGGGCCCGATCCGGGTGCCGAGCCGGCCGACGTCGACCTTGGGGTCGCAGTGCAGGGCGAAGATCCGGGCGACGCCGTCCAGGGCGCCGGCGCCCATGACGTCGATCGAGCCGCCCGGCTGGATCTCCTCCGCCGGCTGGAACACCAGCCGCACCCCGACCGCCAGCTCGCCGGCGGCCGCCAGCTCCGCGAGCGCCAGCCCCGCGCCGAGCACGGCCGCGGTGTGGACGTCGTGCCCGCAGGCGTGCGCGACGTTCCGGTGCGTGGAGACGTACGGCTCGCCGCAGGTGTCCGGCAGCGGCAGCGCGTCGATGTCGGCGCGCAGCCCCACCAGCCGCGCCTGCGTGCTGGACGGGCCGATGTCGCACATCAACCCGGTGCCGGGGAACAGCGTCGGCTTGAGGCCGGCCGCCGCGAGACGGTCGGCGACGACCGTCGTCGTGCGCTCCTCGGTGCGGCCGAGCTCGGGGTGGGCGTGCAGGTCGCGGCGCAGCGCGACCATCTCGTCGCGGTGGGCGGCCACCAGCGCGTGCAGCCGCGCGACCTCGGGGTCGCCGCGCATCGGGACAAGCGTGGTGACAGGCGGCACCGGCTCCGCCGTGCACGGCACCCGCGGCAGCGCGGGGTGGGTCCCGTCCCCGTGCCGCGCACCCTGCGCCGGATCCTCGTCGCGCCGCCGCGTTCCCTCGTCGTGCTCCACAGGTTCGGCCGCCACGCCCCCATTCTCGCAACGTCCGAGGAAAGTGGCGTCAGCGGGCTCGCCTTGCTGGGACGTCCCGGGGGCTAGAGGAGGTCGTCCCGGCCGGCGGCACGCCAGGCGTCGACCGCGGCCTTCACCGCCTGGGCGCTGGCGCGCGTCGTCACCAGCACGGCGTCCGGGGTGTCGACGACGACGGCGTCCGGCACGCCGATCACGCTGACCGTCCGGCCGCCGGTGACGACGAGCGCGTCGTCCGCGTCGATCCGCAGCACCGCCTCGTCGTCCCCCAGGGTCCGGCTGCCCGACGAGGCCAGCAGGCCCGCCAGCGAGGCGAAGTCGCCGACGTCGTCCCACCCGAACGCCCCCGGCACCACTGCGACGCCGCCGGCCGCGGCGACCGGCTCGGCGATCGCATGGTCGATCGCGATCTTCGTCAGGCCCGGCCAGGACGCGGCGAGCTCGTCCTGCCGGGCCGGGGTGTCCCACGCCGCGGCGATCC